>JAGVLZ010000094.1 GCA_020054055.1 Phycisphaerales bacterium | reverse complement strand
GCGCTCGAGGCCGAGATCGCCAGCGGCACGCCGGTCTATGGCGTGAACACGGGGTTCGGTTCGCTGTCGCGCGTGCGCATCCCCGACGATCAGTTGTCGGAGGTGCAGCACAACCTGATCCGTTCGCACGCGGCGGGCGTCGGCGCGGCCCTTCCCGAAGATGTCGTGCGCGCGATGCTGCTGCTCCTCGCCGGGTCGCTGTCGCGCGGGTGCTCCGGCGTTCGACCGGTCGTGGTGGAACGCCTCGTCGCGATGCTGAACGCCGGTGTGACCCCCGTTGTTCCCGAGACGGGTTCGGTGGGGGCTTCCGGTGATCTTGCTCCGCTCGCGCACGCCGCACAGGTTTTGATAGGCGAAGGAAAGGCCTACGCGCGGGGGCAGCGCGTCGCTGGGAAGGAAGCGCTCAGGCAGGCGGGCATCGAACCGCTCGCACTCGCGGCGAAAGAGGGGCTCGCGCTCATCAACGGCACGCACCTGATGGCGGCGCAGGCGGCGCTGCTGATGGCGGACTTCGATCGCCTCTTCGACGCCGCGCTCGTCGCGGTCGCGATGTCGATCGATGCGTGCCGCGGGACGGATGCGTTTCTTGATGAGCGCGTCTTCGCGGCACGGAAGCAGCCGGGGCCGGCGCGGGTGGCGGCGCGGCTGCGACTGCTGCTCCGGGAAAGCCAGATCATCGACAGCCATGTGGAGAACGATCCGCGGGTGCAGGACCCGTATTCGCTCCGCTGCGCGCCGCATGTGCTCGGCGCGGCGCTCGACTCGGCCGATCACGTTCGCAAGGCGGTCAACAACGAACTCGCCGCCGTCACCGACAACCCGCTCGTCTTCACAAGCCCTCAGGCCCCAGGCCCCCAAGCCCTCCCCGCGATTGTTTCCGCCGGGAACTTCCACGGCATGCCCATCGCCCTGCCGCTGGATGTGCTGGCGATCTCGATCGCGCACCTCGCGGGGATCTCGGAGCGCCGAACGTTCCTGATGCTCGCGGCATCGGACCCGGAGAGCCACCTGAAGCCGCATCTTTCGCCGAGGCCGGGGCTGCATTCTGGGTTGATGATCACGCAGTACGTCGCCGCGGCGTGCTGCAACGAGATCGCGGCCCTCGCCTCACCCGCTTCCGTCGTGAACCTGCCGACGTGCGCCGGGATGGAGGATTACAACTCCTTCGGCCCGCGCGCGGCGGCCAAGGCGCGGCGCGGCCTGGAACTCGCCACACAGGTCGTCGCGATCGAACTCCTGTGCGCTGCTCAGGGATTGGAGACTCATCGACCGCTCAGGTCGGGCGAAGTCGTCGAGCGAGCCCACGCGAAGATCCGCGCGGTGGTGCCGACGCTGACCGCGGACAGGTCACCCGCGCCTGATATCGAGGCGATCGCGGGGCTGATCCGGTCGGGGCGGTTCGGCGATTGATCCGCCGTAACTCGCTACGCTCTTGATGCATCCAACTCGCTTTTCTCGGATACCACTCGGAGACGCCGCCATGAAACGACCCATCGCCATCGCACTTTCAACGCTTCTGATCACCCCATTCACCTACGGCGAGCCCGAGCCGAAGCCCGCCGAGACGCAGACCACCGCTCCCGCGGCGATGCCCGGCCTGCACGTCGGCGAGACGGCACCGGACGCCCAGGTCGCCCGCACCAACGGCGACCCCGTCCAACTTGGAGACCTCTACAAGAAGGGACCGATCGTCCTGGTCTTCTATCGCGGCGGATGGTGTCCCTACTGCAACAAGGCGCTCGCGGGATGGGAGGAGCGACTGGCGAAGATGTCCTCGCTCGGCGCGACGATCATCGCGGTGACGCCCGATGGCCCAAAGCACATCGAACAGACCGTGACCGACCAGAAACTGCGCTTCGAGGTTCTGTCCGACTACAAGGGGCAGGCCGCGTCGATGTTCGGGATCGGATTCGAGATGCCCGCCGAGATGCAGGAGAAGTACAAGGGTTACGGCGTGGACCTGTCGCAGCGCAACTGGAACCAGTCGTGGACGCTGCCTCACCCCGCGGCGTATGTGATCGACCGCGACGCCAAGGTCCGCTACGCCTACTGCAACGAGGACTACAAGGTCCGCGCCGACCCCGAAGAAGCGATCGAGGCGCTGGAGCAGATCGTGAAGGAGAGGAACGAGGCGCTGAAGAAGAAGTAAAGACATTCGCCACAGAGACACGGAGAGCACCGAGGAAGACATTTATGCAGGATTCAAGGCGAGCCTACCGCGGGTCGACGACCCTTTTCGTCGTCTTGCTTCGTGCTTCCGGCTTCCGCCCGGCGCCTTCTCTACAATGCCCCGCGGAGGCCCCGCATGTCCACCTTTGCCCCCGCTCCCACTTCGTCATCGAAGCGTGTCATCCGTGCTCCGCGCGGCAATCGTCTGACCTGCAAGACGTGGCAGGCCGAGGCCGCGATGCGCATGCTCATGAACAACCTCGACCCCGAGGTCGCGGAGCGCCCCGAGGACCTGGTGGTCTACGGCGGGCGCGGCAAGGCGGCCCGCGACTGGGCGTGCTACGACGCGATCATCGAGACGCTCAAGCGCCTCGAGCCGGATGAGACGCTGCTCGTGCAATCCG
This sequence comes from Phycisphaerales bacterium, assembly GCA_020054055.1. GTDB lineage: Bacteria > Planctomycetota > Phycisphaerae > Phycisphaerales > UBA1924 > JAEUIV01. The sequence goes on along the minus strand of JAGVLZ010000094.1, from coordinate 301 downwards.
GCAAGCCCGTCGGGGTCGTGCGGACCCACGAGGATGCGCCGCGCGTCCTCATCGCCAACTCGAACCTCGTGCCGCACTGGGCGACGCAGAAGCACTTTGACGATCTCGAAGCGCGCGGCCTGATGATGTTCGGACAGATGACCGCCGGGTCGTGGATCTACATCGGCACGCAGGGAATTCTCCAGGGCACCTACGAGACGTTCGCGGCGCTCGGGCGCAAGCACTTCCCGAATCTCGCGAGCGATCCGCGAGGCCCGCTCGCAGGGAAACTCTGCGTCACCGCGGGCTGCGGCGGGATGGG
>JAGVLZ010000349.1 GCA_020054055.1 Phycisphaerales bacterium | reverse complement strand
GGCCGGTGGGGAGCGTGCTGCACTGGTCGCAGACGACGGCGCGGTCCGTGACCTCGACGACCTCGCCCGATTCGGCGACGCGTTTGGCGCGTTCGCTGATGTCCTTGCCGAACTCTTCGAGGGGGTGCATCTGGATGCTGTTGTAGGGGCACTGCTTGGCGCACACGCCGCAGCCGACGCACCAGTCCTCGATGAGGATGTTCAGGTCCTTCGACTTGCGGATCGATCCGACGGGGCAGCCGATCATGCACACGGGGTCGAGGCACATTCGGCACGAGGCGGGGACGAGGAATCGGTCGATGCGCGGCCCCTCGCGGATAAGGCGAGCGATGCCGTCCTCGTGCGCGTGCGTACAAGCCTTGGCGCACTGGTCGCAGCGCGTGCATTTCTCGAGGTCGATGAGCATCAGATTCTGGCCCTGCACAAGCCCCAGTTCCTCGACTTCGCGGGTGAAGACCGTCGGCGTGATGAGGTACCGCGCCTGCGCCTGCTGGCCGAGGCGCTTCTCCGCCATGTTTTTCAGGGATTCCTTCACGGCGGGGAATCCGCTGACGACCTTGTTGAAGAGTTCCTTGGGAAGTTTGACCAACTCCACTTGAGCGGGGCGTCGCTTCCGACCGCCTTCGAGGAGGATCGGATGGTCGGCGGCGGTGCAGGTGGCGGTGCGCGGCTCGTCGTTCAGGAGGCCGATCTCGCCGAAGCAATCGCCCTTCGTGAGGTACGCCAGGCGTCGGCTGCCCCCCGGGAACTGCTTGTTCACCGAGACCTGCCCGCGCCGGATCATGTACATGCTGTCCGGCGCGTCTCCCTCGTTGAAGATCGCCTTGCCCGCGTCGAAGGAAACCAACTCAACCTCCGACTTGAGGAGGTCGATCAGTTCGGCGGACATCCCCTCAAAGAGCCAGACGTTGCGGAGGTGGTTGTCGAGCGCCCGTTCGCGGTAGACGCGGTCCATCTGCTCCTTGAAGGTCTTGGAGCGCAGCAGCACCTCGTACATATTCCGCAGGATCTCGATCATTACGCAGCCGGATTCCGCGACGACGGTCGCGGATCGAGGCGAGAGTTGGAGGCACGACATCTCGCCGAAGAGGTCGCCGGCGTGCATCGTGGCGACGAGGCTGCCGTACCTCAGGTCCACCGACGCGTCGATGGGGATGAGCGTGTCGGCGGGGTGGGTGCGGCGCTCCTGGATGGGTTTCTGACCGAACGCAAGGCCGATCTTCGCGAGCATCCCGCTCCGGCGGCGCTTCTTCCGGCGGCGTTCAGGCCGCATGATGAAGATCCTGGCGGAGCCTTCGAGGATGTAGAAAGCGGTGGTGCCCCCTTCACCCTGGCGGCAGATGACTTCGCCTTTCGCGAAGGCACGGCGGCGCACCGTGCCGGGGAACTTCGCCATCGCGTCGGCACTGACATCCTTGAAGATCTCGATCTTCTTGAGTTCTTCGGGGGTGAGTGCGGCCCCCTTGAACGTCGCCAGCGGCATTGCCTTTACGGCCAAGCGGACGCTCCGTGTTGCGGGCCGTGCTTCCCGAGACGGCCTTGGCGGGGCAGTATCACCGCCCCGCGCCTCCTTGACAAGAATCCACAGGGTCGATGCACGCGAGCGCCTTCAAGCAACGGGCGGATAAAGCCGAAGTTGACCTTTGCCGCCGCCCGTGTTGGAGTATGGGTGTGCGGAGTTCGTGGTGGCGGGCGACCGATCCTGGAGGTCTTAACATGAAAAAGGTCCTCGGCGTGCGATCGGAGGCTTGGACGGCGTTATTCGTCGCTTCGGGCGGCGTCGCGGCGATCTTGCTGTCCTCCGCACCGCTTCAGGGTCGCGCGCCGGATGGCGTGAAGGCCGCTGCGCCCGGCGGCCACTGGATCGTGCCCGGGCTTGTCTATGAAGGTGACGGCTCCTGCTCCGCCGCCGCGTGCCACGGCAGCGACGATGCCAAGACGCAATCGGGCCAACCGATCGGCAACGAACTCACCATCTTCCAGTCCAAGGGCGAAGAGGGCGACCCGCACTCGCGGTCGTGGAAAATGCTCGCGAACGCGGAGTCGAAGGCCATCGCGGCGAAACTGAAGATCGAGGATGCACAGAAATCATCGCGATGCCTCTCATGCCACGCGCTGGAAGCGCCCGAGGCGCAGCGCGGGGCGAAGTTCGACATCACCTCAGGCAACTCCTGCGAGTCCTGCCACGGGCCGGCGCAGAAATGGATCGAGCCTCATGCGAAGGCCGGATGGGCCGCCGCGGAGCGATCGAAACTGGGGACCAAGGCATTGATTTCGACGCACGGCCTGCTCGACACGTCGGACCTCGTCCTGCGGGCGGAGATGTGCGTCGCGTGCCATCTCCAGATCGATCAGGAACTGCTCAACGCGGCGCATCCGCCGCTCCGGTTCGAGATGTACGGCTACAACAGTTACTTCTTCGACAAGACCTACACGCCTCACTGGGATGAGCCCAAAGGTGTCGGGATCACGGCGAAGCAGTGGGCGATCGGCCAGGCGGTCGCGCTCGCCTCCGCGAAGCAGCAGGCGGGGGGCGCGGAACTGGTCGCGATCTACGAGCAGGGAAGCGCCGTCGCGGCGAAGCACTTCGGCTCG
>JAGVLZ010000302.1 GCA_020054055.1 Phycisphaerales bacterium | reverse complement strand
TCGCCGTCGTCGGCGGCGGCGACACCGCCATGGAAGAAGCCACCTACCTCTCCAAGTTCGGCAGCACCGTCACCATCATCCACCGCCGCGACCAGTTCCGCGCCAGCAAGATCATGCAGCAGCGCTTCCTCGCCCAGCCCAACGCGAAGGTCCTCTGGAACAAGGTCGTCGTCGATGTCCTCGGCGACGACAAGATCGAAGGGCTCACCCTCGAAGACACCATCACCAAAGAGCGCTCACGCTTCGACGTGAAGGGCCTCTTCATCGCCATCGGCCACACACCCGCAACCAGGTTCCTCGCCGGTGCGGGCATCGAACTCGACGCCGGCGGCTACATCCGCCTCAAGACGCGCAAAAGCACCACGAACATCGAGGGCGTCTTCGCCGCGGGCGACATAGCGGACTCCGAGTACCGTCAGGCCGTCACCGCCGCGGGCATGGGCTGCCAGGCCGCGCTCGACGCGGAGCGGTGGCTTGGGGCGAAGGGCGTGCATTAAGCGAATACGGTTGCCCCGGTCTTGGCGTCTTCGGCAAGGCCGGGCCGGAATGCAGACGAACCGCCTACAATCCAACGCCATGCAAGACCGTATCGCCGAAGACCGAATCACAATCGACCCCCAGATTCAGCACGGCAAGCCCGTGATCAAGGGAACACGCGTGCCCGTTGCGCGCATCGTCGGCGGCCTGGCAGGAGGCATGAGCATCGCCGAGGTGATGGAGGCGTACGCCGTGTCGGACGCGGACGTACGGGCCGCGCTCGCTTTCGCCAACCGATTTGTCGAAGAGCAAGGATTCTATCCGCTTCCCAAGAGCGCGTAAGACGAAAGGCGTCACGTGGGAGCGGATGGATTCCTCATTGACGAAGACTTGCCCGTATTTATCGCACCCGCGCTGCGTCGGCTTGGATTGAACGCGCATGATTCACGCGAAGTCGGATTGTGCGGCAAGCCCGATGCGGAACTCGCCGCATTCGCATTGGAAAGGCGGCTTGCGATTCTGACAGGCGACTTCGATTTCGCAAACGTCCGCGAGTATCCACCGGATAGGTACCAGGGCATCGTCGTTCTCGAGTTTCCAAATCATTGGAACGCTGTCGCGATCACCCGACTGGCGGTCGAGTTCGCGTCGAGGGGCGATCTCTTGAGTCTGATCCCAGGTTGCCTTGCGATAGTTGCCCCCGGTCGAGTACGCATGTGGCCACCTTGAATCTACCCTCTCACCCATATCGCCAATCTCTCTGGGTTCCCGAATGCTCGCTCGACTTCAATAAGTGCTCAACTTGGTGCACGGAACCCGATGGTGGATCGCCGGATGCCGACACTTTCCGGTGCGAATGGAGTTGGCGTCCGCCGATGCTCTCGCCAGCTTGATCGCCGCACACTATCGAGGGCATGGAGACGAAGAGTTTGTCGGGCTTTACCTTCCCGTGAGCAGTGGTTCGGCAGCATTGGCCGGCCAACTGATCCGAGTGAAGCGCAAAGCGTCCTGGTACACATGGGATTGTTGTCTTACCACATGCGCGGATGAAGTTCGGTGGAGCGAAGGATTGCGTGAGTCCATGTGGTTTCGAGGTGACGAAAAGGTCGCCCCGGGGCACGTACCAACTTTGGAAAGAGCGACTTGACCTGACATTTGTGAGCGGCGCCAAAGCACAACTACAGGAGCAACGACCAAAGGAACCTCGTGACGCCGCCGTGACACTTGACGATGGGCAGACGTTTCGCTTCTGGTTGGATTCACCGCGACGTTCGAGCCGGTACGAAGGTGCCACTTGGACACTTGAACCAACTCCATCGAAGGATCGCATTCACGAACTGGGCCGGGATGTGTCGGATTTCCTCGCGGTTCCAACATCTTCTGAGCCGGTATTCATCGGTCAAGCGGCTCAGATTCCCGCCAATGCCCCCGAATCGATCCGCAACGTCCTGGTTGGTGCCTGCATCTCTTCCGTTCTGGGGCGGATGCGGAGGCAGTGCTCCGGGTAGCGCTCTCCCGCGACAGCCTGTTCACCCAGCATCCGCCGCGCGCACCGCCTCACAGAACGCCTCGATCAACGCCGCATCCTTCACGCCGCGCGAAGATTCCACTCCGCTCGAAACATCCACCGCCCAAGGCCGCACGACCCGGATCGCCTCGCCGACATTTTCAGCCGTCAACCCCCCCGCCAGAATGATTGGGTGTTCGCACGCTTCCCGCACGCGCGCCAGCGCCGCCCAGTCGAGCGCTCTCCCCTCGCCGCCCGCCCCGCCATCAACGAGCAGCGCCTCAACCTCCGCCACCCCGTTCCATTTCTCGAACTCCGCCTCGATCGTCGCCGCATCGAACAGCACCGCCTTGATGACCCTCGGCCCGCACTCGCGCACCTCTCCCACGCTCTCCGAGCCGTGCAACTGCCCATAATCGCACGGGCAGCGCTCCATCACCTCGTGGTACCGGCTCGCACCGGCATCAACGAACAACCCCACCTTCGCGACAAACGGCGGCAGCGCGCACGCGATCTCCCACGCCCATCCCGGATCGATCCGCCGCACCGACGACGGCGCAAAGACCAGCCCCACGGCGTCCGCGCCGCACTCCGCAGCGATCAACGCCGTCTCCACATCCCGAACACCGCAAATCTTGATCCGCGTCCGCGCCATGCAACAACTGTAATCTCCCCCTCATCCCCTCATCCCCTCATCCCCTCATCCTCCCCAGCCAACTCCCGCAACAACTCCCCCACCGTCCGCCCCAGCACCGGATGCACCACCGCCCCCGCGATCTGCGCCAGCGGCTCCAGCACAAAGCGCCGCTCGTGCATGTGCGGGTGCGGCACCGTCAGCCCCGGCTCGGCGATGATCCGATCCCCGTACAACAGCAGATCAAGGTCCAGCGTCCGCGCCCCCCACCGCTCCCCCTTGGACCGATCGCGCCCCGCGCGCCCCTCGATCGCGAGCAATCCATCCAGCAGCGCCCGCGCTGAAAGCCCCGTCTCGACCACCGCCGCCGCGTTGACGTACTTCCCCTGCCCCGCAAGCCCCACCGCGTCCGTCTCGACCACGTCGGAGCGCGCCAGCACCACCGTCTCACGCAGCGCGCCGAGCCCATCCAGACCACCATGCAAAAACCCCAGCCGATCGCCGAGATTCGAACCAAGCCCAATGCACGCGATCACTCTCACACGCACAGCCTAACTCGTAACCCCGATCCCATCATCATCTTCATCAATCCATCCCCATCCATTCCATCCGTGCCAACCGCATTTCTTTTCTCCGCGTACTCCGCGCCTCTGCGGTGAATGGCTTTGGATCAGCCCTCCCGCCGCCCACCTGCCAAAACGCCCCGACCCTGTTAAAGGCAGCCGCCCACAAGCGCGACTTCGTGGGCGGGCGCCAAGGAGATTGTTGAACGCGGCGAGGGCCGCGGGATCATCAGCCTTCGGCGGGCTCGAACTCGCGGAAACGATGCTGCATCTGCGCCTTCAGCCGCGCAAGAATGGAAGAGTGCATCTGGCTGACGCGAGACTCCGAAAGATCGAGCGTCATCCCGATCTCCTTCATCGTCATCTCTTCGTAGTAATACAGCACCACGATCAACCTCTCGGCACGCGAAAGACCCTTTGTGAGCAGGTCCTTCAGGTCCCGCCGTTGAATCTCGCCCAGCGGCGTGTCCTGACGGTCATCCTCGACGACATCGATCTCGCGCACCTCGCGGCTGGAATCGCTGTTGAAACACGTCCGCGAAAGACTCGTGATCGAGACCGCGAACCCGTCCTTGAAGATCTTCTTCAGTTCCTCTTCGTCCACCCCGAGGCGGCCGGAGATTTCCTCGACGGTGGGCGCGCGGCCCAACTCCATCTCCAGACCCATCCGCGCCTGCTCGACCTTCGACGTCCGGTGACGCACAAGCCGCGGCACCCAATCCATCGAACGCAACTCGTCGAGGATCGCCCCGCGGATGCGCGGAGCGCAGTACGTCTCGAACTTCACCTGCCGCTCGAGGTCGTACGCGTCGATCGCGTCCATCAGCCCGAAGAGACCGGCGGACATGAGGTCCTCGATGTCCACCTCGTCGGGCAGCCGCGTGTAGATCCGCTCCGCGTTGTAACGCACCAGATGGAGAAACTTCTCCATCAGGTAGTTCCGCAACTCCTCCGTCTGCTTCGCCTGGTACGTCTCCCAGACCTCGCGCATCGGGATCGCGTCCAGTTGCATCCGGCGCTCATAGGGCGTCGGCGGACGCGGCGGAGGTGCGGCCTGGCGACCCCGAACGGCCGGGGTCTTCTTGCGCTTGGTCTGAACTTGAACTCGTGTCATGGTCGGCTCCTTGACCATCGGCGTTGAAGGGCATCTCGGCCCGTCGTAACCGCGCAACGCGGTGTCGGCCCATCCTTGGCCGTCTCAATCAATATAACACGCTCGGACGGGCGCGTACAAGTTGAAACGGACAAGTTCTCCAAAAAACTCAAGATTCCGCGATCAGCACTAGGGCGGTTCACTCAGCGCGCTCCCCGACCGGACAACGGCCCACCATCGCTCCCCACGCTCGCGGGATGCTTGTACGCCTCGAGCACCTCTCCGAACGCGCGGGCAATCGCCCACCCGCCGATCAAGCCGACGACCTGTCCGACCACCAGCGCAAGGATTGCCGTTCGGAGAATGTCCCCCGCGTCACGGTCCGCGCCAAGCCCGGCGAGCAACGCCACCCCGAAACACGCGAGGGCGAAACAACCGGCAACAGACCGTAGGGGAAACGGTGCGTTCAAGAACACACTCTCTCAATAGCAAGGGACATGAGCGCGGCGACGCCCGACAAACTTCTATCGGCACCGCCGCCAACGCCGTACACCAACGATCCAGTGAATCCCGAATTCGGCATCACATCCAGTTCACTCTGCACCGCCCACGAGGTTCCATAACCGCTCGAGCAAACCGCGCCGCGACGGCGCCGCCCCTTCGCTCCCGCACACGATCGCCTCAATATATACAGACAAACTCCGAACATCGCGCGACGCCTCGCTCTTCGGATGCACGACAATCAACGGCCGGCGCAGCCGCACCGACTGCGAAACCCGACCATCCGACGCGATACTTCCCGCAAAGGGCAAGCCAAACCCGAGAAAACGATCGCACACCGCCGCGATTCGCCCGTGAACCTCCACCGCTTCCTTCATTCCCGACGATTGATTCACCACCAACTGAACAGACCGGGGCCGCGGCCTCGGATCGCGCGTCATCACCGTCTTGATCACCCCGTATGCATCCGCGACCGATGTCGGTTCGGGGGTCGTCACGATCAGCGTCGTATCCGCCAGCGCGAGCAGGTCCAGCACCACCGGCCCAAGCCCCGCCCCGCAATCCAGCACCAGAATCTCCGCCGACCGCTCCAACTCCGCGAACGATTCCATGAACCGCCGACGCGCCGCCCCGTCCAGATCGGCCAGCGAAGCAACCCCCGATCCACAAGGCACGAGCCTCAACCCGGGCCGATACCGAATCGCGATCTCTTCGAGCGACCGCTGCCCCGACACCACCGCGCCCACATGTCGCGATGGACTCAACCCACAGAGCATGTCCGCGTTCCCCAGCCCGAAATCGCCGTCGATCAGAACCGTCTCGCGCCCCGCATCCGCGAGCGCGATCGAAAGATTCACCGCGATATTCGTCTTCCCCACTCCACCTTTGCCCGACGCGATCGCCACCACATGCGCCCGC
>JAGVLZ010000299.1 GCA_020054055.1 Phycisphaerales bacterium | reverse complement strand
GGCTGCGGTGTTCGGCGAGCCGACGGGCGTGACGCAACGCGAACCCGAGATTCCGCGAGAGGGGGAGGCGATCGACGCGTGGATCAAAGTCGGGCCTTCGTTCACCTACGACGCTCTCGCGGTGTACTACACGACCGACGGCTCCGAGCCGCAGGGCTCGCGCGGCTTTGTGAGCGGCACGACCCGTGCCCTTCGCTCCTACTTCATGGAGGATTCGCAAGCGGTCTTCTTTGTTCGCAATGAGCCGGGGATGAGCGGGAACGACGACTGGTGGCGCGCGGACTTCCCGCAGAGCGCTCCCACGATCACCTACGGCACGACGGTGCGCTACAAAATCTCCGCGTGGCTGTGGAGCGATCCATCTTCAGAGCGCTTCGCGGGCGACGGCGCGGTGTACCAATGGACCAACAAACTCCCGTGGCCCGGCGCGGGCTTCGGCAGCCCCGCGCCGAACGAGGGATACCCGCCCTACCACATGTGGAAGGAGGAAGCGGTCGTCGGGAACCACTACATCAACGCGATGCTCGACCAGAATGGCACCGTGTATGACATCTATTATCCGTCCGTCGGAGCCGTGCAGGGGATGAGCACGTCGAACGAAGGGTACGACGATGGCAACCGCGATGAGTTCCCGAGTTGTCTGACCCCCGACAAGCGCGGCCAGATGAACATGAACAACGCGATGCTGGGGCTGCGCGTCGGCGGAACGACCTATTGGATGAGCAATCAGAACGGGGCCGCCTATTCGGGTGTTTCGCAGTCCTATCGCGGAGATTCCAACGTTATCGAGACCTCTTCAACCTTCATCGCTGGCGGAAGAAGCATTTCGGTTGTACAGACGGACTGCTCGCCGCGCGGCATCGCGTTCCCGCTCGACGGCGGCGGCGCACCGAACCGCGGGCTGTACCAGAAACGAGTCGTCCTGACGAACAACGGCCCCGCCACGGAGACGATCGACGCGTACTTCTACGCCGATTGGGCGCTCAATGGCGGCGACGCCTTCGACGGGACCTTCACCGATGGGCCGCGCGGCGCGATGGTCGCCTACGACAACACCGGACGGATCGCCACCAATGGCAATGGCTGCGGCTTTGGCGAGTACAACCCGACGACGTTCCCGAGTTACGATAAGTCCGTTTCCGTTTATCTCGCGGCCGCGATGAAAGTGGCATCGTCCGTCGGAGGCGATTCGGGCATTCCCGCGACCGATTTCTGGTCCGACACGAGCGCCGATCAAGGGCTTGGATGGATCGGCCAGCGGCTCACGCTCGCGCCCGGCGAATCGAAGGAAGTCGATGTCGCCATCGTCGGCGGCTTCGATAACTTCTCGGGGGCGGTCGGAACCTATGGATTCCAGGTCGAGGGTGCGCTGGACTGGTTCCTGTCGGGGAACATGAGCGCCGCGCAGCAAACGACCGAGGCTTCGTGGGGCAACTGGCTCGCTCAGGGTGTTCAGGTGGTGACGCCCGACGCCGCGTACAACGCGCTCTTCAAGCGCGGGCTTCTCGGCACGGCGCTCCATCTTGATGGAGAGAACGGCGGGATCATCGCGGGGATGCACAACGGCGCGTATCCCTATGTCTGGCCCCGCGATGCGGCGTGGGCCGCGATCACGCTCGCTCGCGCTGGATTTGTGGATGAAGCGAAAGAGATCTTTCGCTTTCTGCGCGATATCGCCTACCGCGACATCGAGGGCTGGGGGCGGAAGGGATTCTGGAAGCAGAAGTACACGACCGACGGCTACACCGCGTGGGGCAATCCTCAAGTGGATGAAACGTCGTGTTATCCCTGGGCGGCGCGGTACATCTATGAAGTGACGGGCGAACTGGCGTTCCTCCAGGATCACTACAGCGAGGTGTATGACGCGGGGCTTGCATCGAGCCAGGACAGCACGTTCGACGGGCGGCTGCGGTTCGAGGAGGGCGTCTCGCTGATGTACTCGATGAGCATCTGGGAGGATGCGTTCGATGTCTTTGCGTACTCGAACGCGTCGGTGATCCGCGGGCTTGAGGATGCGGCCGCCATCGCCGACATCCTGAACACCACCTCGTGTCCAGGGGGGCCGAACATGTGCGGGTATCACACCGACCGCGACCTCTTCAACTCCCGTTCGTCGGTGATCCGCGGCGGCCTCGACGCACGCCTCGCCTGGGACGGCGAGAACACGGACATCTCGCAGGCGGGGATCGTGTACCCGATGAATGTTTATCCCGTTGGGCACGCGCGGGCGGAGCACATCTTCGACCGTTACAACGGCGTGGCGACGGACGCGTTCGGGAACAACCACCCGCTGGTGAACTTCGCCGGCGGGCCGCGGCCGGAGTGGGAGGGGCTCATCAATCGCTACTGGGGGGATGGCTACTGGAACGGCGGGCCGTGGTACCTCAGCACGCTCTGGTACGGCGCGTACTACGCGCAGCGGAGCAACATCACCGCGGGCAAGGCGGACATCGACAACTTCAAGTACCGCGTCGATCGGTGCATCGACTTCCTTGGTGATGTCGGCTTGGGCGGGGAGCAGGTCGCATCGAATGCGACGCAGGTGTACCCCGGTTTCTACCTCCAGACCGCGTACCCGAACGCGTGGGAGTCGATGTCGTTCCTTGTTGATTCGGTGATGCTCTTCCTCGACTGGACGCCGGACGCGGACGGGAACACGCTGCGGATCAAGCCCAAACTGCCGAGCGCCTGGCCCTTCATGGAGTTCAATAATGTGCGCTTGGGGTCGCATCGGATCGATGTTCGCGTCGAGGAGAATCTGGACGGCGTGTACCACATGCTGACCAATCGAACGGGGCTTGCGGTGAACTTCGACACCGTGCTGCGGCTGCCGACCGGCGCTGCGAACTGCGGCGTCTCCATCAACGGCGTGCCCGCGCCGCATTCGTACAACGGTGCGATCGGCGCGGTGACGGTGACGGGTGCGATGGCAGTCGGTGCAAACGTGAGGACTGTCATGACTGTTCTCCGCCGGCATCCTGCGGATGTGAGCCGCAATGGAGTGGTCGATTTCGGCGACATCACCGCGGTGCTCAGCGGCTGGGGCTCGGCTCCGACGCTCCCCTTCGGTGGTTCGGACGCATCGGGCGATGCATTGGTGACATTCGCGGACATTACGACGGTGCTGTCGTCATGGGGGCAGACCTGCCCCTAGCGGCGGATTGTGGTAACGCGGCCGCGCTCGCCCTCTTCAATGATGACCTCGTCCGCTTCGGTGAGGAAGAGGCCGTGGCCGACGACGCCGGGGATGGCGTCGAGTGCGGCGCGGAGCGATTCCAGGTCGGTGTCGGCCGCGAGCGGGGCGTCGATCACGGGGTTGCCGTTGTCGGTGCGGTAATCCAAATCGTTGGCGGCGCGGCGTATCGGGCCAGCGAGG
>JAGVLZ010000367.1 GCA_020054055.1 Phycisphaerales bacterium | reverse complement strand
CGCCAAGCACGGCGGACGCTCGCGCACCGGGCGCGGCTCGGCCGAAGTGCTCGCCCTCCTCGGAGTCAACATCGACGCATCACCCGATGCACAAGTTCAATGCCTCGAACTCGCGGGTGTCTGCTTCTCCTTCGCCGTGAACCATCACCCGGCGATGAAGTTCGCCGCCGGGCCGCGGAAGAGCCTGGGATTCCCGACGATTTTCAATCTCATCGGCCCCTTGTGCAACCCTGCGGGTGCGACGCGGCAGGTGATGGGCGTCTACGACGAAAGGTACGTCCCGCTGATCGCCGAAGCGCTCCGCCGACTCGGCGCACGCCGCGCCATGATCGTCCACGGCCTCGACGGCATGGACGAGATCACCACCACCGCCCCCACGCTCATCGCCCACCTCGACGGCCAGCGCCTCACCACCGAACGCCTCGACCCGCTCTCGCTCGGCATCGACCGCGCCTCGCTCGCCGATCTCGCCGCCACAACTCTCGAAGACGCCGCTGATTCGATCCGGCGCGTGCTCACCGATGAAAAAGGCCCGCGACGCGACATCACCCTGCTGAACGCCGCGGCCGCGCTGATCGTCTCGGGAATCGTCGAGTCCTTCGAGCCGGCGCTCGGGCTTGCGGAAGAGGCGATCGATTCGGGGAGGGCGCAGGCGTCCCTTCGGCAACTGGCCGAACGCTCGGCACCATGAAAAACGGGCACCCCCTTTGGAGCGCCCGTTCAACCTCATTCTGAACCAAACTCGGGTCACCGCCCTGCGGGCGCCCCCTGGTTCCCCATCATGAACATGATCCAGCCACCCATCTGATTGGCGTTGTAGACGTAGATGGCCTCGAGCGCGCGATCGATCCGCGCGTTCGCTTCGCTGAGGTGCGAGAACGTGTAAGAATCCAGGTCCGCGGGCTTGGCCTTGCCGTCGCCCACGGCCTTCTCGATCTTGCCCTGAAGTTCGCGGAGTTTGCTCGTCGAGACGGTCGCGATCGACTGGCTCGCCGATCCGAAGAACGCGTTGGGCATCGTCAGGTCGATCAGTCGCTCCAACTGCTCACGCTGGAGATTCCGGCGGAGGCTCGACACCATCGGCTGGCGATCGGTGGACCGCTTGCCGCCCTTGTTGTCGAGTTCGGACCAGATCTCGTCGGTGATCTTGTTCATCACTTCCGGCAGCGTGATCATGTCCTGATCGGCCGGGACGCGGAACTCGTTGTCGTACACGCGCCCGAGACTCGTCGGGTTCATGAGCATCGTCAGCACCGTCGACTGCATCCCGAGCACGCGGTCGTGGATCGGCCACGTCTCATCCTCGAAGATCGTCGCCTCTCCACCCGGGTCCCACCACTTGTCGACGGTCATCTTGTTGACGAGTTCCGGGGTCAGGCCGAAGGCCTCATCGCGGAAGGCATTCTCAATGACGAACGCGAGCGCGTCGCGCTGCTGCGCCGCGGGGACCGGCGTGATCGGCGGACGGGCGTTCGGATCGCCCTTTTTATCGCGGGTGATGTATGCCCCGCCGACCCAGTTGGCCATCGCGCCAAGCGCGTTCATCTGCTGGCCGAGGGTGATGGTGTAGCCGCGCCGCGCCTTGGCCCACGACTCGCCGTCTTTGACGAACTTGTCCGTGATCTTCGCGCGGAGTTCCTGCGCGAGTTTGATCCGGCTCTTGGCGAAGTTGAGCGGATCGGAACCCATGTCGCGGCGGCGCGCGAGCGGGTCCGGCCCCCAGGTGTCCTCATCGGTCGCGAAGGCCAGTTCGGGCTCCGCGACGCGCTCGAGGACCTTCTTCGGGTCGTCCAATGTGTAGCCGTACTCGATCGCCCACTTGTCGTAGGGGCCGACGCCGATCATGCCGAAGTCGCCCTGCACCTTGCCAAGACCCATGTTGATCTGCGGGAGGGCGTTGTAGTCCATGACCGAGCCGCCGATGGTCTTCTTGCCCTTCCATTCTTCGCTGTTCATTTGCGCCATCGAGTAGATGGCGGAGGCCTTGAAGTTGTGGCGCAGGCCGAGCGTGTGCCCGACTTCGTGGCAGACGAGGTCCGCCAGCAGCGGGCCGATGAACCACTCGGGGATGCCGTCGAGTTTCTCCGGCTCATCCTTTTTGGGCTCGTCGGGCTTGCCCTCGCCGTCCTTGGGCTTGTCGCCCTCTTCACCCATCACGAGGTCGATCATGTCGAGGGCCATGCCCATGGCCGCCATGTCCGCGGAGCGACCCTCGGCGGCGAGGCACATGCCGCTGACCTGGCTGATGCGCTGACCCAGGCCGTCGAACTGGTCGTCGCCGATCATCGTCGGGTCGATCATCGCGGCCGGGTGTCCGCCGAAGCGCTGGATGCCCCGAGCCGTGCGCTCCGCGATCATGAAGTCGCGCTCGCCCGGCGGGGCCATCCGCACGCGCGGGTCCCACTGCGGGTTCTTCGCGAGCCAGGCCATCGTCTGCGGCCCGAAGTTGTCCATCGCCAGTTCGGGCACGACCTCGTTGGCCATGCTCCAGAAGGCGCGGATCCAGCCGTCGGTCAGCACAATGTCCGCGTCGAGGATCTCACCCGTCAGCGGGTTTGCGCGGCTCGGGCCGATCGCGGTCGAGATATCGTTGCTCAGCCAGCGGAGGAAGTTGTATCGAACATCCTCCGGGTCCTTGTCCATGTGGGCGCCGGAGTTCTTGTCCTGGTAGTAGACCTCCATCGCGCCGGAGATGCCGACCTTCTCGAAGGCTTCATTCCAATGAAGAACACCCTCGCGCACCCACCTGCGGTAGCGCACGGGCACCGTGTGCTCGACGTAGAACACGATCGGGTTCTTGGGCGGGCTCATCTTGAGTTTGGGGTCGGCCTTCTCGATGTGCCAGCGGTTGACGTACCGCGTCCACTTATCGATCTTCCCGAGTTTGCCGAGGTCGCGGTAGTAGGTCGTGAAGTACCCGACGCGCTCGTCCGCCTCGCGCGGCTTGTACTCCGGGTTCTCGCGGATCATGCTGAGCGAGTAGTGCAGGGTGATGAGGCGCCCCGCATCGTCGTCGCCCCAAGAGTTGCGCCCTCCTCCAAACCCCCCGAACCCGCCGCGTGACGATGGCGGCTGCGGCGCTTCGATCGAGACCTCGATGTTCTCAGGGAAGGCCTTGACTTCCTTCATTTCAGCCAGCGTTGCGTTGAGCCCGGAGGCCCACTGGCCGAAGAACTTATCCGCCTGACCCACGAGCATCGCGTCGAGGTCGATCACGGGTCCGCCGCCGGGGCCCATCGTGACGATCGGCACCGAAAGGATCACCTTGTCCGTGAAGATCTGGTTGACGGATGCCTTCGACTCGCCGTCGCCCGTGGAGCGCGTCTCCAACTGTGGCTGGATCAGCGCGAGCGTCTTGTCGTAGCGCTTCCAGTACACATACATGTCGGCCCCTTGGAGGCCCGACCACATCGTTCCCCCCGCGACCGTCATCGCGAAGAAGTATCGCTGCTTGTCGAACTCGCGCGGGAACTCGGCGAGCAACTGCTCGTCCTTCGCGCGGCTGTAGACCGTCCACATGCTCTCCGACCCGTCCGCGGTCGAGACGACCTTGACGAAGTCCTTGCTCGCTTCCTTGAACTCGGGGAAGTCGGGCTTGTCCTCATCCTTTTTGGCGCCATCCTCCCCCGCAGCCGCCGGAGGCCCGCCCACGCCCGGGGGCATCGCCCGCTGCTCTGCCTGGCTTTGACCCTGGGCGTAGGTGCCCAGGCTTGCGAGCGCCAACCACGTCCCGGTGGCCAGCCCAAGTTTGCTCAGTTTCGACATTGTCGTCTCCTGTTGATGTCCCATCGAGGACCGCCGCGCTGGGCCAAGCCGATCGCGGCGTGCTCCCAGACTTTCCGCCGAACCCCGGGTGAATCAGCTTCTACGCTCCGCCGCGCCGAAAGGTTGCCGGTCCGAATCAGCCGCCCCCGGCCCTTCCGATGAAAACCACCGTCATCAGCACAAAAAGCGCCCCCGCCAACTGGAATCCACGGTCGTGCACCGCCAGTTCGGTCGGGTCGTCAAACTTACCCTTTTCCAGCATCAGGATCGAGCGGAACATCCCATAGAACGCCGGCAGCATCGTCAACCACATCAGGTTGAAGCCCACAACATGTTGCCTGCCAAGGCTTTGCACATAGGAAGCGTATGTCAGCAGCGTCGCCCCCGCCGTCGCGATGAGCGCCATCTGGAGGAACGAATCCGTGTATCCGGCCTGCACGCGGCGATGCTCAACCGCCCTTGCCACCGCGTCGGCCCCCTGTTCCGCCAGTGCCTTGCGTTCGCCCAGCCTTTTCCCGAAGGCCAGGAACATCGACAAGAAAAAAGTCACATTCAGCAGCCACGCCGAGGGCTCGATCCCGGTCGCCGCGCACCCCCCCATCACCCGGAGCACGAATCCGAGGGCAAGCCCGATCACGTCCAAAATGAGGATGTGCTTGAGAAAAGCGCTGTACGCCGTCACGTTCAGGACATAGAGGCCGAGGGTCAGAGCCACCCACCCAACGGTCGGCGGCCCGATAGACGCTGCTAGGCCGGCCGCACCGAGCGCCAGTGTCCCGGCCCACAGCCAGGCCTGCCCAACCGTGACGTGCCCTGCGGCT
>JAGVLZ010000108.1 GCA_020054055.1 Phycisphaerales bacterium | reverse complement strand
GACGCCCGCATCGCCGATCGCGGTCGGTGCCGCCCCGGTGCCCGCTGGGGTGCGTTCGGTGCTGGTCTTCGGCGGGACCTTTGATCCGCCGCATGTCGCGCACGTCAAACTTCCGATCGCGGCGCGAGACCACCTCGGGCTCGACTGGCTGCTGTATGTTCCAGCGGCTCGGAGCCCGCACAAGCCACATGGGCCGATCGCGAGCGATCTTGACCGGCTGGCGATGCTCGAAGCGGCGCTGCGGGGGCGCGATCGTGTCTCGATTTCCACCTACGAACTCGAACACGCGCACGATGGCCCCTCGTACACGGTGGAAACGCTGCGGGCGCTGCATGTGCTGCTCCCCTCGGCGGTCGGGCTTCGTCTGCTCATTGGCGCCGACCAGGCGGCCGAGTTTCATCGGTGGCGCGAGCCGGGGGAGATCATCGTGCTGGCCGAGCCCGCGGTGCTGCGGCGCGAGCCGATGGAGACGGTCGATTCGCTGATGGAGGCCATGCGCCCGCATTGGACGAACGCCGACCTCGAAGCGTGGCGAAGTCGCGTCGTGCCGGTCAGTTTGATCGATGCCAGCGCAACCGATGCAAGGCGCGCGCTCTCCGTCCCCGATCCACCGGCGCCGGTCGGCCCGCTGATCCCGGCGGACGTGCTCAGGATCATCAGCGATCGCGGGCTCTATCGAGCGGGGTGATCGTTCACTCTTCGAGTTTGATCCACATCGGCTCGAACTCGCCGCCCGACATCGCCAAAACGGCCATGTCGTTGGTGAAGGCGCTGACGGAACGGTTGTAGTTGATCCAGTGCAGCGTGAGGACGAGCATCATCGTCGTGCAAGCCCAGGCGCTGAGTTCCGCCTGCCGATGCCGGCGCGCCAGGTACAGCGTGCCGCAGGTCAGCAGGATCGTCAGCGCCTTGAACATGACCAGTTGCTGCGCATCGCCCGTCGCCAGGACGAGGCGCGCCAGCGGATTGGCTTCCAGCATCCCGCTGGTTCGCATGTAGGTGAGGGTGCAGAGCAGGTCCGCGGTGCCCATGAGCGTCATCGCGAGCATCAGCCAGCCGATGCGGCGGCACCGCATCCGTTCGGCAAGGGAGAGCAAGGGCTCGGGAATCGGCGACGCGGCCGGCTCGCCAGTCAACTCAAAGCACGTCATCGGCAGAGCACTCATGCCGCCTCCCGCCACCCGCCGCCCCGCGGGGGACAGGAGTCACGCCTTCGCCGGTCACTCCCGCCTTCCGGTCACACACGCCGGCAAGGCAGGAACCTCCGGGCGGCGCACACGCTTGCAGCCCGCCCGGATGCTGTCTGTATCGGTTGAACGGAAGGGGGCGATTCACTCCGGTGGGACTTCTGGCCGCGTACACTCCCTTCAACCGAGGATCGTGACGAAGGGAGAGTTCGGGCCGACTCGGGGAATGAGGCAACCTGCCCGAGCATGTCAACCGGCGAATCCCTCACAGACGCACCGATGATGAATGCAACCCCACGCCGCACACTCTCTTCCCGGACGCGTCTCGGCGCATGGCTTGCGTCGAGTGCCGTGGGATTGCTGATCGGACCCTTCGCCGGCTTCTCTGCGGCACAGCCGGCCAGCCCGGTCTTCGTCGATGATTCCCCTCTTGCGTTCGACGGCCTGATTCGCGCGGGCGAACTCGCGTCCGTGGGGAATCTCGACGAGGCGATCCGCGTGCTGCAATCGCTGCTCGACGCGGAGGGGGAACGGCTGCTCGCCACGCCGGGGGAGCCGGACCGCTTCACCACGGTCCGAAGCCGCGTCCACGCCGCGCTCCTCGCCGATGGACCGCTTCTCGATCGCTACCGGACCATCGAAGAGCCGACGGCGCGGAAGCAACTTGATACCGGACTTCTTGAAACGGTCGAGCGCACGCGGCTGCTGACTCCGGCGGGGCTTGAGGCGGCGCTGCGGCTCGCGCAGCGTCAGATCGAGGCGGCGCAGTTTCATGCCTCCCTCCAGATTTTCGAGCAACTCGACGCGCACCCCGATCGGATCGAGCAGAACGGCCGGGCCGCCGCGGAACTGATGACGCTCGCCGCAGGCTACCTGGGCGGGGCGCTCCCGCGCTCGTCGTCCGAGCGGCTTGCTCGCTGGCGAAGCGGATCGGGATTGCAGGCTTGGACGGGTGAGAAAGCGTCGATGCCCGACATCGCGCCTCCCCGCACCGCCTTCGACCCGGCACCCGCGACGGACCTGACGGACCTGCTGCCGCGCCCGTTGTGGTCGGACGCGATGGGTGATCGACTCCCGATCGATTCGAGTCTTCCGGTGCGGAGCATGGCCAACCCGCCTCGCGAAGGGGCGTTCTGGCTCAATGCCCTCCCCACCGCCGTGGGGGACACGGTGTATGCGAACGACACGCACACCGTGACGGCGTGGAATCGCTTCACGCTGTCTCAGAAGTGGCGTGTGCGCATCGAGCCGATCCAGGGGCGCCGATACGCCGTGGGTCCCTCTCAAAACTTCGAGGAGATGGCGTGTGTCGCCGCGGACGGGACCTACGTCGCGGCGTTGATGGGACTCGCGATCCAGAACACCGATGCGCTGCCGCAGCGATCCATCCTTTGCATGGATTCGCGCACTGGCGACGTGCTGTGGCGCCGCAGGCTCGACGACTTCAAGTTCCACGAGTCGGAGGGATCGCGTTTCCGCGGTCCGGTCTTTCTCGACCAGGGCATCGTGATCGTCCTGATCGAAAAAGACCTCGCGCGACGGCGGCTCGAAGGATCGTCCGTCATGGGGATCGATGCGCGATCGGGCGAAGTGTTGTGGGTGCGCCCGCTCGGGAGCAGCGGCTCGCTGGCGTACGGCTATCGACCCGCGGTGGTGGATTCGCCGATCGTCGATCGGGGCGTCCTTTACACCGTCAACCGTCTCGGGTTCATCGCGGCCTTGGACACCGCGAACGGGCGCGTGCGCTGGGTCCACCGCTGGGCGGGAACGCCGATGTCTCAGACCCGGGCGGATCAGCCCTGGCAGTCGAACACGCCTCTGGTGGTCGGCGATGCCCTCTTCGCGGTCACGCCCGATCGTCGCGACGTCGTCCGGATGAGCGCTTCGACCGGGCAGATCGTGGCGCGGTGTCCGGCCTCGAAGTTCGGGACCTCCGACAGCCCCGACTACCTCTTGGCGGCGGACGGGATGCTGCTTGGAGTTTCTTCGATGGTCATCACCTCGACGCCGCTGGATTCCTTCGGCCCGGATTCGACCTTCACGCGCATCGCGCGCTTCCCGGGCGGGCATGTCCGCGGTCGGGTGGTGACGTTCGGAGACGGCGTGATGGTCCCGACCATCGACGGCGTCGGCGTCTACGACGCCCGCTCGGAGAGGGAACCCCTGTGGCGGCTGGCCCTCGACAAGCCGGGCAATCTGCTCCCGTTGGATGGGCAGTTGCTCGCGGTCGATGACAACGAGGTCCACACCTATCTTGTCTGGGCGGTGGCCGACCGGATGCTCCGCGAGCGGATGGACGCCGAGCCGGACGATCCGAACGCCGCAATCACCTATGCTGAACTTTCTTACCGCGCCGGGCGACCGGAGGGGATTCTCCCCGCGATCGACCGGGCGATGGCGGCGGTCGAGCGCAATCCGCTGGCGGCAACCGCGGAAGCGGATCAATCGAGGCTGTTCCGGGCCGTCTTCGCGATGGTCGAGCCTCCATCCGAGGCAACGGGTCGTGCGATGCTGCCGCTCGATCTGCGCGGCGCGCTCGTTCTGCGGCTCGATCGGTGCGCCAACGGCACGGTCGAGCGCGTGGCGTACCTCCTCGCGGCCGGCCGTTTCTATGAGGCGACCGAGCAACCCGCCCGCGCCGTCGAAGCCTACCAAGGGGTGCTCGATTCGCCGGAACTCGCCGCATCGACCTTCTCCCAGGGCGACACCATCGTCTCGGCTGACTTTGAGGCGACGCGCCGGCTCCGGCGACTCGTGCAGACAAACGGGCTTGAGTTCTACGGCCCCTATCAAGCCGACGCCGATCGTGCGCTCGCCGCGCTCGTCCAATCGCTCGAACCTGAACCCTTTGAGGCCGTCGCGCGCCGATACCCGGTTTCTCGTGCCGCGGCCGCCGCGTGGCTCGAAGCCGCGTCCCGTTACACCCGGCGCGGCACGTCTCAGCTCGCGGCCCAGGCGCTCGAAGAAGGCCTCATCGCGGCCAACCAATCACTCGATCCTTCGGACCCGCTCATCGGCGAACTCACGGGCCGCCTCGTCCAGCACTTCGCGAGGGCGGGGCTTGTGCATCCCGCGCTGGCCATGCTCGAAGAGTTCTCGCGGAGTCACGCCGCGCTCCGCATGACCGAGAATGGTCAGTCGCTCGATGCGAAAGAGTTGACCGCGACAATTC
The DNA here is from genome assembly GCA_020054055.1 of Phycisphaerales bacterium. Lineage (GTDB taxonomy): Bacteria > Planctomycetota > Phycisphaerae > Phycisphaerales > UBA1924 > JAEUIV01. The sequence goes on along the minus strand of JAGVLZ010000108.1, from coordinate 889 downwards.
GTGGTCAGATCACGGCGCTCGACCGCCGCCCCCGCATCGGTCCCGAGCCCATCCCCGCGGACCCCATGCTCGGCTGGTCGATCCTCGAACCGATCGCCGACGACGCTCCCCTCCGCGTCACGGATCGGGTGATGATGATCTCGGAGGAAACGCAGCAGAATCCTTCGGAAGTTGCGCTCTTCCGGTCGGTCGGCCCCGGGCCGCTCGTGAAGCAATGGAGCACCCCGACGGAGGACGAGTACCTCTGGATCGACAGCGCGGGCGCGTGCTTCGCCAGAGCGGTCGGCGAGCCGGATCGTGCGGACTATTCGATCATCCGTCGCGACCTCGAGACGGGCCGGGTCAAGTGGGAAACGCCGCTCTTCCGCGGCGTGTTCCCCCGCGACACGATCGACGAACTGCTGGCCGATCCGACCAAGGAATACATCCCGACGATCGACACGCCGCTCGAGAGCCGCGTGCCCGTGATCCGGGTCAGCCTGCTGATCGACCAGCGGACGCTGGTGCTGATCGATCGACTGGGCCGCGCCGCCGGGTTCGACCTGGAATCGGGCCGGTTGCTCTGGGCGAACCCCACCACTGTTTCGCGCATGCACGACGCGACGCTCAAGGCGGGGACGCTCGTCATCGGCGGCGCGGACGGTCCGATCGACTTCACCAAGCCCATCCGCGACGCCAACGCCGGCGACCCGATGACCGGAGTGGTCCTCGCGCTGGATGCACGCACGGGCCAATCGCTGCATCGTTGGGAGACGCAGGACCGCGTGCGCTGGGTCAGCCTGGCGCCCGAGGGATTCTCGATCATCGGGCTGAACGATTCGATCGTCTCCCTCGATGCCTACCGGGGGCGCGTTCGGTGGCGGGCGACGGCCCGTCCGCTCGCCGTGTC
>JAGVLZ010000192.1 GCA_020054055.1 Phycisphaerales bacterium | reverse complement strand
GCCGCCGACGGTCGCGTGGCCGGCCATGACACGGCGGAGGAACTGCTCGGGGGTCGGGGTCGGCTCGGTCGCGTCGAGGGTGAGGGAGGTCCACGTTCGACCGACGTTGAGGAGTGCGTGGTCGTCGGAGCCGGCGGTGATTCCTTTTTGCCAGATGCGCGACCAGAGCGGGTCGAGGGCGAGGTGTTGCGAGAGGTCCTGGACGCGGCGCGGTGTGAGCGCGGCGAGGTAGTGCTCGATGGCGCGCTGGTGCGTGCCCGAGTGCGCGCCGTTGAGGACTTCCCACCCTTTGAAGAGCAGGGCGCAGCGGTCGAGGTGCTGCTCGGTCAGGCGGCCGTTCTGAACGTAGAGGGGGTGGGCGAGCGCGTGCGGGAGTCGCCGGTCCTCGAGCCACTCCGCGAAGGCGTAGACATCGTTGCGGAGGTGAAGGGTGTGGAGTTCGTCGTGGAGGGCGGGGGTGAGGTTCCAGACGAGGACGTGGAGTTTGCAGCGGTCTTCGGGGAAGTAGACGGTGACCTCTTCGCCGATGATGACGTTGGGGAAGCCGCGCTCGGAGAGTTCGAGCGCGCCGGCGATGGAGTCGTGATCGGTGATGGTGACGAGGTCCATGCCGCGTGCGCGGGCCTGGTCGTAGACTTTTTCAGGGGGCGAATAGCACTCGGGCATGTCGATGGCGCCGAGGGCGCGGACGACGGGCTTGCTGCTGGCGCGCGAATGGCAATGGAGGTCGGCGCGGAGGGTGCGCGGCGGGGCGTCAAAGCAATGATCGCGGGGAGGGTGGTCGGTCATCCTCGTGGCTCCTCATCGTGTCACCCCTTGCGCGGGGTCGGGCATGATGTCGGGGCGGAACGGAAGGCGGGATGGGCGTGGAAAGGCCGAGGATCGTAGGTGGAAGTAATGAGGAGGTCGGCCCGAATCGGGCTGAAAGCCGCGAGATACGGGTGAAGATTTGGTGAGGAGGGGGGCCGAGCGTGCGCCGACTCACGGCTTGCCCTCCCCCGGAATCGGGACAAGCCGTGGCGCCCGCCTGAGAAAAAAAGCAAGCCCGCGGCGATGGAGGCTTCCGCCGCGGGCGAGCGATGTGTGACCGCAATGGCTGGCAGATGAAGCGTGCGATCCGCGTGGGGTGCGTGCCAGCGCCCGGCGGTGAAAGTTCGTTCGGGGAGGCGGTCTGGAGGGGGTGGGTAGACTTTTCCGGATGATCGCCGGCGGCGTGGAGCATGTTGCGTTTTATCCGGGGTCGTTTGACCCGGTGACCTTCGGGCACCTGGATGTCGTGGTGCGCGGGCGGCGAATCTTTGACCGGCTGGTAGTGGGGGTGGGTCAGAACCCGGACAAGGAGACGCTGTTCACGGTGGAGGAGCGCGTCGCGATGGTGCGGGAGTTGGTGGAGGATGAGGTCAGGAGGGAGCCGTTGGCGGCTCCGGTTGAGGTCAGGGCATTCACGGGGCTGACGGTGGATTTCGCGAAGGTGGTGGGCGCCACTGTGCTGCTGCGCGGCATACGGAACCTGTCGGACTTGCAATACGAGGTGCAGCAGGCGGTGACGAACCGCGAGGTGGCGGGTCTGGAGACGGCGTTCGTCGTCGCGGGGCAGAGTTTCGCGTACACGTCGTCGAGCCTCATCAAGCAGATCACGGCGATGGGGAATGACCTCTCGGTGCTGAAGTCGATGGTGCCGGGGATGGTGATCGAGAAGTTGAAGAAGAAGAAGGGGGAGAACCCGGAGATTCTGGCGCGGCTGATTCAATAGTCGCGTCCGCGGGTGCCTTCGGGGGTGTCAAGATAGCGGGCAGGGTCGCGGGTGTTGACGCGGTTCTGGATCGGGGCTGCGGCTTCCTGATCCTTGCGGAGCGCGGCGGCGCCGTCCGCGGTGAGGACAGCGCGCTTGTCGTCGGGGGTCGGCTCGCGGCGGAGATAGGCGCGGTCGCTGTCGAACATCAGCACCTTGAGCGCGGGATGCTTGAGTTCATGTGTGTGGACGGGCTTGAGGGCGTCTTCCACTTCGATCGGGCCGCCAGCGGACCAGACCTCCGGGCGCGCGAAGAAGGCACAGGCGTAGTAATACGAGGGGTGTTGGCCGCTCCAGGGTTGCGATTCGTCCTCGAGCTCGACCCCTTCATTGAGCCAGGCGCGGTAATGCTCGGGCCACGGGGCGATTGCGTGCATGGTCGTTGCCCAGAGATAGCGCGTGGCCCAAGGATCGTCGGTGAAGAGTTGACCGCCGGGGCCGGTGTCGTACCAATCGCCGGGCGCGTGGTAGGGATACTGCGAGCGCTCGCGCTGGGTGTACATCTCGATGGTCTGCCCGATGCCGCGGAGGTTCGAGAGCGCAACGGTCGAGCCCCCGGCGGCGAGGGTGCCGCGCAGCGCGGGGAGCATGATGGCGAGAAGGATGGCGATGACGCCGATCGAGACGAGGAGTTCGATGAGGGTGAAGGCCCTTGCGCGCGGCGGCTGCGGGGGCATCGAGGGGTTGAGCCCGTTCATCACAGCCACCCCGGATGCAAAAAAATGTCGCCGCCGAGCGGATCGTTGATCCCCATGTGCCGCGGCATCCACGCGGGCCTCCGGGGTGTGCGGATGAAGCGAAAGACGATGAAGGAGCGGACGGGCGCATCCTCCATGGCGTCGCGCGTCTCCGCCGCCACGCGGACCTCGAACAGATCGGCCTCGGCCTTTTCAAGGTCGCGGTCGGTGTCGGGCACATCGCTGTAGTACGTCTTGCTGTCGGTCATGCCGGTGGTGTGCCCGCCGATGAAGCCCTCGATCTTCCGCCCGCGCACGCGGTACGCCGCCACCTGCACCGCGCCGGGGTCGATGGGCGCGTGATGGAATGGCTTGGCGTAACCGGACCACGCCTCTCTGTCGGCCACAAAGGCACCGGCCCCGTCCGCTCCGATTTCACGCCCGGTCAGGGCCCGGAGGTGATCGAGGTACGCGTCGTAATCCGGCTCCAGGACCAGCCTCAGACGCTCGACGCTGATCCGGACCAGGCCCTCCACCGAGGCTGGGTCGAGCGTCTGATCACCCGCGAGGCGCGAGCAGGCGGCGCGAACCCCCTCGCGGAAGCGCTCGATGATGCCGCTCACCTCCGCAGTCGTCGCGGGCCTGACCAGCGCCGCGCCCTGGGCGAACTCGATGTTCGCGGCGACGGTGAGGCCGCCGTGGGAACGGGGCTT
>JAGVLZ010000032.1 GCA_020054055.1 Phycisphaerales bacterium | reverse complement strand
GGGCCGCGCATCGTGCATGTGCTGAACCGCGCGGTCGGCCGCTGGCGGAATCACACGGCGGTGTGGTGGACGGCGTGGGCCGTGCCGGTCTTCTGGATCGTGCGCGTGGCGCAGTACCTCGTGTATCCGCCGCTGACATGGCTGGTCGGGCTCCCGAAGTATCGCGCGGCGGATTGGGTCTGCGTCTCGCGCCAGAAGTTCCGCGGCCTCGTCGGGCACGACCTGATCTGGTGCCTCTATTGCGATTGGATGACGGGCGTGTGGTCGCTCGGGAGCGAGATGCTGCGGAATGTGGAGTCGTTCTGGTGCCCGATCCGCTTCGACAGCGAGAAGAAGTGCGCGAACTGCCGGATTGATTTCCCGGACATCGAGGGAGGATGGGTCCACGCGAGCGGCGACATGAGCGACGTAACGGCGCTGATGGAGCAGAAGTTCCCGCAGGGCGGGATCGACGGCAAGGGGACGAACCCGTGGTTCGGGCACCCGGCACGGCTGTCGGTGGAGGGGAAAGAAAAGTAGCCGCTCTTCGCCGCCGGATTCGCGACTTCTCAGCCGCGAAGCGGCGCTCGATGCGAAGCCCAGGGCGGCAGCCCTGGGTCCACGGACGCCACGACCCCTCTTGAGCCCCAACGGGGCGTAACCCGGTACGCTCGTGGAATCATGGGCCAAACGCTTCACGCGATCTACTCCCACATCATCTTCTCAACCAAGAACCGAGAGCCGTGGCTCCGCGCCGATCTTCGGCCAAGGCTGTACGCCTACATCGGGGGCATCATCAAGCATCGCGACTCCGTGCTCCTCGCTTCGGGCGGCATCGAGGATCATGTGCATCTGCTCATTGATGTGCATCCCGCGCTTTCGTCGTCGGACCTCGTGCGCGATGTCAAAGCGAACTCTTCTCGTTGGATCCACGAGTCCGCAGCGGACTTGAAAGCGTTCGCGTGGCAGTCAGGCTACGCGGTCTTCTCCGTCAGCCGATCGGTCGTGCCGGACGTGCGGACGTATATCGAGAATCAAGAGGAGCATCATCGGACGATCACGTTCAAGGATGAGTTGATCGCGTTTCTCGAACGGCACGGGGTTTCGTACGATGCGCGGTATGTGTTTGATTGAGTTGTCGCGCCGAGGTGGGGTGGCGCCCCTTCGGGGCTCAGGATATTCCGAGTTTGTACCCAGGGCTGCCGCCCTGGGCTTCGCATCGGGCGCCGCTTCGCGGCTCTGCTACCTTTTCGCCCGTTCATGAAGACCCTCTACCTCATCGACGGCCACGCGCAGTTTTTTCGTGCGTACCACGCCATCCGCACGCCGATGTCATCGCCCGTGACGGGCGAGCCGACGAACGCGACGTTCGGCTTTGTCGGCATGATCCTGAAACTCCTGCGCGAGTTGAAGCCCGATTACCTCGTGGTGGCGATCGACGTGAGTGGGGATAAGGAGACCTTCCGCTCCGAGATCTACCCGGAATACAAGGCGCACCGCGAAGCGCCGCCCGAGGCGCTCTGGCCCCAGGTCAATCGGTGCGTGTCGATACTGAAGGAACTGGGCGTGCCGGTGCTCGGAGTGGAGGGATTCGAGGCGGACGACGTCATCGCGACCGTGGTCACGAAGCATCCGGACGTGAAGATCCGCCTCGTATCGAAGGACAAGGACCTCCAACAACTTCTCTCGGAGGGGCGCGTCGAGATGTACGACGTCCACACCGACGAGCGTATCGACGCCAAGCGTCTGAAGGAAGAGAAGGGGGTCACGCCGGAGCAGGTCATCGACATGCTCACCCTCATGGGCGACAGCGTGGACAACGTGCCGGGTGTCGAGGGGATCGGGCCCAAGACCGCCGCCGAACTGATCTCACAGTGGGGGACGCTCGACAACCTGCTGGCACACGCGGCGGAGATCAAGGGCAAGCGGGGCGAGAAACTCCGAGAGGCCGCGCCGCGGCTCGGGATGTCGAAGACCCTCGTCACCCTTCGTCACGACGTGCCGGTGGAACTGAATCTCGACGACGCCGATGTTTCGGGGCTGAAACTCGACCGGATGATCCCGATCCTGAAAGAACTCGGGTTCAATCGGTACCAGGAAGAAGTGAAGGCGCTGATAGGCGCCTCCACGAACCCCGGGCGCGCGGGAGGGGTCCCGGCCGCGCTCGATGGGCCGGAAGCGAGCGGACCACAGCGCAAGGCTCCGCGCCCGCAACCCGAGCCCACATTCGGCGGCCTCTTCGATCAATCCCCTCGGGCATTGCCAGAGTTCATGGCGGCGGGGGATTACCGTTGCGTACGAACAAAGCCAGACTTGGATCAACTCGTCGCGCGCCTGAACGCCGCCGAAATCGTCGCCGTTGACACTGAAACAACCGGACTCTCGCCGCTGCGTGCCAAACTCTGCGGCGTGTCATTCTCCGTGAAGCCCGGCGAAGCGTGGTACATCCCCGTTCGTTCACCCGATCCCGATCCGCACCTCGACGAAGCGACAATCCTCGAAGCGCTACGACCGATCCTCGAAGACCCGGCCAGGGCCAAGTGCGGCCACAACCTGAAGTACGACATGCTCATCCTCCGCCGCCACGGCGTGGAGGTGCGTGCCGCGCAGGGATATCTCTTTGACTCGATGACTTCGAGTTTTCTGATCGACTCGTCGCGCTCCAGCCATTCGCTCGATAACCTCTGCCTCGCGCTCCTCTACCACAAGAACATCTCGATCACCGAACTCATCGGCAGCGGCAAGGAACAGCGGACCTTCGACACGGTCCCCGTCGATGCCGCGACGACCTATGCCGCGGAAGACGCCGACATGTCTTTCCGGCTGCGCGAGGTGATGCTGCCGCAGTTGCGGGCGATGCAACTGATCGACCTGTTCGAGAAGGTGGAGATGCCGCTGGTCGAGGTGCTGGCGGAACTCGAGTGGAACGGGATCACCGTCGATCCGGCGGAACTGGATCGACAGGCCGCGCGATTGAATGCGCGCATCGACGAACTGAAGGCAAAGATCAAGGTGGATTCACCCTGGCCGTTCAATCCCGATTCACCGAAACAACTCTCCGAGGCGCTCTTCAACTCGCCCGGCGATGATCCACCGGGGCTGGGGATCAAGCCGCTCAGACGCACCAAGACCGGGTTCTCGACCGATGTTGAGGTGCTGGAGAAACTCGCGCTCGATCCCGAGGTGAAGTCGCCCGTTCCCGGCCTCATCGTCGAGTATCGCCAACTGACCAAACTGGTCGGAACTTACCTTACCGCGCTGAAAGCCGAGATCAACCCGGAAACCAAACGAGTTCACTCCTCGTTCAATCAGACCGGCGCGGCCACGGGGCGGCTCTCATCGAGCGACCCGAACCTCCAGAACATCCCCATCCGCACCGACATCGGGCGCGAGATACGCAAGGCATTCGTCGCCCCGCCCGGAAGGGTGCTGATCTCCGCCGACTACTCGCAGATCGAACTCCGCCTGCTCGCGCACCTGTCGCGCGACCCCGCCCTCGCCGAGGCGTTCCATCGCGGGGACGACATCCACACCGCCGTGGCGGCCCAGATCAACGGCGTCCCGCTCGACAAGGTGACAAAGGAGCAGCGCAACGGCGCCAAGATGGTGAACTTCGGCATCGTCTACGGCGTGACCCCCTTCGGCCTCTCGCGACGCCTCGCCATCACCAACGAGGCCGCCGCGGAGATCATCGACGGCTACAAGCGACGCTTCGCCGGCATCAAAACCTTCCTTGAAGAGTGCATCGCCCAGGCGCGGCAGTTCGGATACGTCGAGACGATGCTCAAACGCCGGCGGCCGATCACGGGGATCGAGTCGCGCAACCCGTCCGAACGTGCCCTCGCGGAGCGGATCGCCATTAACTCCGTGGTGCAGGGCTCGGCGGCCGACCTCATCAAGATCGCAATGGTCGACCTGCACGCGCGACTGAGCAAACACGCGGCCCACCGGCGCGGCGGCCGCCCGCCGGAGTTTGAGGGGGTCGCCATGCTCCTCCAGATCCACGACGAACTCGTTTTCGAGGCCCCCGCGCCGATCGCCGGGTCGGTCAAGGCGCTGATCGTTGAGCGGATGGAGGGAGCGATGATGCTGAGCGTGCCATTGAAGGTCGAGGCATCGGTCAGCATCAACTGGTTCGAGGGGAAGTAGGGGATTCCGCGTGATTTGCGGGGGGCGCGGCGGGCGCTTGAATCCGGGGGTGGAGTCCGCTACATTTCCTCCCCCCGTTCGGACGGCCGGGCGGGCGAAAAACGAACTTGGGGCGGTAGCTCAATTGGTTAGAGTACCGGACTGTCGATCCGGATGTTAGGGGTTCGAGTCCCCTCCGCCTCGCTTGAAGCGGCCCCGTTTGGGGGGCCGTTTTCACTTTTGACAGCACCGGCGCCCGGTCCGGTGCCTCAGACAAGGTGCTGCGTAACCGATTCACCCCAATTCCTCTCCAGGTACTCCGCAACCAATCGGCGATGGCATTGATGCGGCTTCTTCTCGCTGCACAGCAGGCATCCGAGGTGAGCGGTGTCGCGTGAGATGGCGTTTTCGATGCCGCGTCTGGCCATGAGTTCATTGAACTCCTGCTCGTAGACCGACCACGATCCGTTGTGCTTCTTGTAGGCGTCGAGCATGTCCCGGGTGGGAGCGAGTTCCGGCACATGCATGTACTCGATCCCGCAGACTTCGCGCAGGAAGAAGCGGAGGTCGTCCTTCTTCGAGAAGCCCGCGAGTTGAGACGTGTTGTTCAGCCTGACATCGACGACCCGTTTGACCCCGGCATCGCGGAGCAGCCCGAAGAAATGCTCGGCGGTCGACTCCGCAAAGCCGATCGTGAAGAGTTGAATGCTCACGCTGTTTCGCCGTTGGGGATGGGGGCGGCGCGGATCGGGGGCGACAACTCGGACTCCGTGAATGCGATCCTCTCGGCCTGGAGATCGTACGCCTGCTCGATGAGTTCGGAACGATCGCAAAAAAGGTGGGTGGGCGGGAGGCCGACGGCATCGAGCAGACGCGCTTCGGCCTGCTCGGTGGACTCGATCGAGCCGTCCTCGAGGATGTGACGAATCTCGATGGGGTCCGAGCGAAGGTGACGGCACACCAGCACGGTTCGATGGCAGGTGATCGGGTCTTTCTCCGCGCAGAGGAGGGCGATGCGGTGGGCCGAGATACCGCGACGCAGCCGATCGAGCCCCTCGCCGAACGCGGGCAGTCGGCTGATGAGGTCGTACCTTGCCTGATTGCCGTGGTAACTCTCTCGCTCCGTGCGGCGTGCGCCGAGTTCCTTCCCGAGAAAGGCATACTGGACCCCGGCGCGACCCAGCCACTCCGCCATGATCTCGCGATTGAACTGCGCGTGGAATCGGCTGTACGGATGGGATCGAACGTCGGCGATGGCGCTCACGCCGTGCCGAGACAGCAAGGCCAAGAACTCCATCGTTTCGTGGTCGGAGTGGCCGATCGTGAACAGGCAGGGCTTCGTCGGAGCGCTCCCGATCATGGCAACTCCAGCACGGTGGCGACCACCTTCCAGTGAAGATCCTTGTAAAGCGGCGTCAAACTGACGCACAGGAGGCATCGCTCGGTGAAACGCGGGCGGATCGTGACGGGGCGCGCGCCGACCGCGGGCGGGTTGTTGCAATGCGCCTCGGTGAACAGTGGATCGGTCAGGTTCATCTCGTATGCTCGGCCCCGATAGGTGAAATGCGCGCGACGCTTGATCGTGGGGCGTGGGCTGTCGGGATAGTGTATGGCCGATACAGCCACCCGGAACTGCTCCGGTCGAATGAGATAGAGCGAGCGATGGCCCGGCCTTTTCAGAAGGAACTCCCCCGTCGCCCGATCCGTGCCGACGTGTGGTTGAAACCAGAGGTCATCGGGTGCTTCTTCGAGGGATGCAAGTTCGCCCGGGTCGAGCCTCCCGACGCGCGTCCATTTTCGGTTGGCTTCGAGAATCCAATCTTCGGGGTGGATGGCATCTTCCGCGTGCTTGGTCAGCGGGACATCGACGATGTCCAGAACGGACGGGAACCCGCCGCCGTGAACCAGCATGTGGCGCAACTGCAACTCTCCCTCCGACTCGCCGCTCACCGGGCGGACCCAGCCTGTGGGAGTCCTCGATTCACCTCTTCCAATCTCCATCCCGGCGATGCATCGCTCGCGCTTCTTCGCGGAGTTCGCAAAGACAATGATCCGCTTGGACGGCATGGGCGATGTCCCTCCGGCCTCGTGAGCGGTGCATTCTAACCGAGTAGCCACATTCCCGATCCCCTCACTCCCGTCCGAACCCCTCCGCGGTGAGAATCCGCACCAAAGCGCGCCAGGGTGCAGAACCAGGAAAAAGCGCGCCCAATCGGGCGCCAACAATCCGACCAGCCGCCTCGGAGACGCCGCTCACCACGCGGTACCATTCCCATCGGAGGAGCCACATGCCCAAGTCACCCGCCTACGCCGCCCAGTCCGCCACCAGCCCGCTGGCCCTGTCCACCATCGACCGCCGCGAGCCGGGGGCGACCGATGTTCAGTTCGAGGTCCTCTTCTGCGGCGTGTGCCATTCCGACCTGCACATGGCCCGCGGCCAGTGGCCGGGGATCACCTTCCCCGTCGTGCCGGGGCATGAGATTGTCGGGCGCGTGACGAAGGTGGGGGCGGAGGTGAAGGGGTTCAAGGCCGGTGATCTCGCGGCGGTGGGGTGCATGGTGGATTCGTGCCGCTCGTGCCCTTCGTGCGCGAAAGGGCTGGAGCAGTATTGCGAGAAGGGCTCGACGTTCACATACAACAGTCCCGACGTGCATATGCCGGGGAAGATGACCTACGGCGGGTACTCGAAGTCGATCACCGTCGAGGAACGCTTCGTGCTCCGCGTGCCGACGAATCTGAACCTGGCGGCGACGGCACCCCTGCTCTGCGCCGGGATCACGACGTATTCGCCGCTCAAACACTGGGGGGCGACGAAGGGGAAGAAGGTCGGCATCGTCGGCCTCGGCGGGCTGGGTCACATGGGGGTGAAGTTCGCGCACGCCTTCGGCTGCCAGACCGCGCTCTTCACGACGTCCGCGAGCAAGATCGAGGACGGCAAGCGCCTCGGCGCCGACGAAGTAGTGGTCTCGAAGAACGAAGCCGAGATGCGGAAACACGCAGGGAGTTTCGATTTCATCCTCAACACTGTGGCGGCGGCGCACAACCTCGACCAGTTCACAGGCCTGTTGCGGGTTGATGGGGCGCTCTGCCTGCTCGGCGCGCCGGAGCACCCGCACCCTTCGCCCTCGATCTTTCCGCTGCTCTTTGGGCGGCGGAGCATCGCGGGGTCGCTGATCGGCGGGATCGCCGAGACGCAGGAGATGCTCGACTTCTGCGGGAAGCATGGGATCGTCAGCGACATCGAGATCATCCCCATGCAGAAGATCGAGGAGGCGTACGAGCGCATGCTGAAGGGGGATGTGAAATACCGCTTCGTGATCGACATGGCGTCGCTGAAAGGGTAGCCGATGGGCCTCGCGCTCCCGATGCTCGAATCGCC
>JAGVLZ010000147.1 GCA_020054055.1 Phycisphaerales bacterium | reverse complement strand
CGTCGTCATCGGCACGCTCTACGGCGCGATCGCCGGCGCCGTCGGCGGGAGGCTCGACGCGGTGATGATGCGCATCGTGGACGTGCTCTATGGCCTTCCATACGTCCTGCTCGTCGTCCTGCTCGCGGTCGCGGGAGATTCGCTCATCGACGGCTACACCGCGCGCCGAGGCGACCTCAGCGAGGGAACCCGCGCCTTCATCGAGATTTCCATCCTGCTCGTCGCGATCGGGGGCGTGTCGTGGCTCACCATGTCGCGCGTGATCCGCGGGCAGGTGCTGAGCCTGAAAGCACAGCCCTTCATGGAAGCGGCCCGGGCCCTCGGCATCCCCTGGTGGCGTCAGTTCGCCCGCCACCTGTTGCCGAACCTCATCGGGCCGATCATCGTGTACGCGACGCTCACCGTGCCGCAGGCGATTCTGCAGGAGTCGTTCCTCAGTTTCCTGGGGATCGGCGTTCGGCCGCCCATGCCGAGTTGGGGCAACCTCGCGGCGGAAGGGCTGACCGAACTCAATCCCGTGCGGGTGCGTTGGTGGCTGATCGTCTTCCCGTGCGTGCTGCTGGCGGTCACGCTTCTCTCGCTCAACTTCGTCGGCGAGTGGCTGCGCGAACGGTTGGACCCGAAACAATCAGGACGCCGAGGCTGAGGAGTCTTCGACGAAGCCTCGGGTTTGGCTATGCTCCCGCGAGCACGGATGCCGAGCCGCGAGCGGCTCCGGGGGGCTCGTGCGACGGAGACGCCTCCGATGGAGATCCGATTCGGCCTGAAGGACTTCGTCGTCTTCTTCCTGATCTTCGCGCTGGGCGCGGGCGTGCTGCTTCTCCTCGTACAGGGCGAGCGCCGTTGGGAAGAAACCCGCGCGCTCCGCCAATCCGTCGAGCAGCAGACCAAGTTGCTCGCGGACATCGAGCGGGCGCTGAACGCGGAACGCGCATCGGCATCCGCCCCCGCCGCGGAGTCCTGGGCTCGGCCGAATGTCCCCATCACAACGCCACGCCCGTGGGATTTCCAGAGCGATCCGCGCTCGCAACCGAACTTCGCAACCGGCGGCACGCTCACCGAACTCTTCGAGGGGAAGACGCGCACGCTCACGCCGTACCTCGCCAACGACCCGTACTCGTTCCGCATCGTGCATGAATCCGTCTGCGAGTCGCTCGCGGCCCTCGACCCCGTCTCGTTCGAGCTCCGCGGCGTGCTCGCGGAGGCGTGGCAGGAGGACCCGGCCGGACGCTGGCTCCGCGTCAAGATCCGCAACGATGCCGCGTTCAGCGACGGCGGACCCGTCACCGCGGAGGACGTGCGATTCACCTTCGCCGACTACATCATGAATCAGGAGTTCAACGCCGGGGCATACCGGAGCGAAGCGGGGCAGATCGAGAAGATCGAGGCTGTCTCGAACAAGGTCGTCGAGTTCACCTTCAAGGAACCGCGCTACACCAATCTGCGCGCGGCGCTGCGCAACTCGATCCTCCCCGCGCACTTCTACAAGGGCTTCACCCCCGAGCAACTGAACGCCTCCACTTCGCTTCTGATGGGCTCCGGGCCGTACCGTCTCGAATCGCTCGACCCCGAGAACCAATGGAAGCCCGATTCCGAGGTCGTGCTCGCGCGGAACGAGCGCTACTGGGGGCCGCCGGAACGCACTCCGCCGATCGGTCGGCTGCGCTTCGTGTTCGTCCCCGACAACGGCGCGCGGCTGGTCGAACTCGAAGAAGGCCGCGGCGACATGATGCGCTCGACGCCGGAGCAGCACGCGGCAAAATCGAAAGACCCCTCGTTCAACGAGGAGTATCGGGCCCTCGCATGGACCAACATGCGCTCGGGGTTTGCGATCATCGCGTGGAACTGCGGCCCGCGCAACGGGAAGCCGACTCCGTTCGCCGACGCGCGCGTCCGCCGCGCCATGACGCAGGCCTTCGACCGCGAGCGGATCAATCGCGACTTCTTCGAGGGACTTTGCGAAGTGGCGACCGGACCATTCCCGAAGTGGCAGGCGGACCCGGCGATCAAGCCCTGGCCCTTCGACATCGAGGCTTCGCGACGGCTGCTCGCCGACGCCGGATGGGCGGACCGCGATGGCGACGGCGCGATCGAGAACGAGCGCGGCGAAGCGCTGACGTGGGAACTCACCTCCGCGCGCGGCAGCATCGTGGGCGAACGCGTCTCCCCCTACCTCATCGACCAGTGCAAGAAACTCGGCGTCGCGGTCACGACGCGCGTGGTGGACGCCGCGACCCTCGGCCAGTTGCGCCAGAGCCTCGACTACGACGCCATGCCCACGCAATGGTCGTGGTCCGATCCGACTTTTGATCCATTCCAGACGCTCCACTCTTCGCAGATCGGCGGCGGGGACAACTGGATCCAGTACCAGAACCCGGAAGTGGATGCGCTCATCGAGCAGGCCCGGCGCACGATCGAACCCGCCGCCCGCGCCGAACTGTGGCATCAGGTCCACCGCATCCTGCACGAGGATCAGCCGAGCCTGTACCTGCTGAATGTGCCGTGGATGCGATTCATCAGCAAGCGCATCGAGAACGTGCATACCTACCCGGCGGGGCTTGACCGGCGGGAGTGGTTCATCCCCGCGTCGAAGCAGTAGAAGATACATTGGCCGCGGAGACGCGGAGGGCGCGGAGGAAGACGCGATTGGGGAGTGGCAAAACGCAAGCGCCATGATCGAAGACCCCGAACCCTGAACCCCGAACCCATCCGCTTCTTCTCCGCGTCCTCTGCGTCTCCGCGGTGAATGTCTTCCATGATCGCGTACATCACAAGGCGAGTCCTCCTGATGATCCCGACCGTGATCGGGATCACCTTTCTCGTCTTCATGCTGATCGCGCTCTCGCCCGGCGGGATGTCGGGGGGGATCGATTCGGTCGCGGGCGGGGGCGACGCCGCGCAGCGCTCGGCCGAGCGCGCGTACCTGCAATCCCGATATGGCCTCGATGATCCGGTCCTCCTCCAATACCTCCGCTGGCTCGGGCGGCT
>JAGVLZ010000075.1 GCA_020054055.1 Phycisphaerales bacterium | reverse complement strand
TGGAGCACGAGCGCCGGCTGCGCGGGGAGCACTCGGAGATTGAGCGCAAAGTTCGCCACCGCGCCCTGCTCGCTCATCACGGCGAGATCGACCACGAATGGCGTCACAATCTCCGTCGTCGCCAGCACGCTGTAGACGATCGGGATCGTCGAGTTCGGGCCGATGGAGTCGGGATTCCCGGGATTGACCAGCGCATCGACCGTGACGCCCGCGGGAACCCCGGTCGCGACGACGGTCAGGCCGGTCTGCGCGAGGTTGCCTGTGTTGCGGATGTTGAACTGCCCTTCCTTGGGCAAGCCGGGGTTCGCCGTCACAAAGGCGTTCACCGGCTGCGCGACGAGCGCCCACAGCGCGAAGGTGTCAGACGCCGGGATGTTGATCGCGTGCTCGGGGCCGGCGGCGACGGCGTAGGAACCGCCCTCCGTCGGGCCGGGGGTGAAGACCACCTCATAGTCGCCGTTCGCGTCGGCGACATCGTTCAGGCGACGCTCGAAGCCCGCCGTGTTCACGCGCACCACCACCGGCACATTCGGCGCGGGTGTGCGGGTTCCCTGGATCTGCGCATTGCCGATGATCGTGACCGATGTCCCGGCGGGGGCCGATTCGAGCGAAGCGTTCGCCGTCGCGGTGAAGGTGGTCACCTCGAAGGTCGAAGCGGTGGTCCGCGTGTTGTCGTCGTCGCCACCTGTGATCCCTTCGTGGACGACGGCGTTCGCGTCCGTCTGCACGATCAGGTAGTAGGGGCCCGGTGCCGAGGGATAGAAGAGGTTGCGCGTGAGCGAGTACGAGTCGCCCGCGGGCAGCGGCATGGCGCTCGCGAAGTCGTTCAGCCGAACGTCCGTCGCGTCGAGCGTCGGGTCCAGCGAGAGGTAGACCCGATCGGTCCAGAAGCCGTTGGCGTCGCCGGGACCCAGATTGCGGACCACCCATGTGGTCTCCATCACCGTGCCGCTCAGCCCCGGATCGGGGATCGACACGGACTCGACGACGAGGTTCGGCCTGGGAGGCTGCGAGATCTCGATCGTCATCGGACTGACCGCGAAGTTCGTCGCCGCGGCCGCGTCCTCGATGATGCGATTCCCGCGGTCCGTCTCGTAGATCAGGTAGTACGTCCCTTCGAGATTGCTCGGGATCGGGAACGACTGGTTGCGCATGTACGACGCGCCCGCGGCGAGCGTCGAAGTCTCGGCGGTCGTGCCGAGCAGGATGTCGTTGCCGGCAGCCGCGTCGGTCGAGAGGTAGACCGCATCAATCCAGAAGGGCAGCGCGGCGGCCGGGCCGGAGTTCTCCGTGCCGACCTGCACATTGATCGACGAATCCGCGGTGCCGGTGGTCGGGCCGAGGACGAGCAGCGCGTGCAGGTCCGGGCGCTGGATCACGCTCGCGGGCGAACTGGTGCCGATGTTGTCGGCGGTGCTGCCTTCGAGCAGCGTGCGGTCGACATTGGCCTCGACGAGCACCACGAACGGCGCATCGCCGAGGTCGGTCAGAGTGAAGTTCGCGTTCAGGACGGGCGACATCTCGCCCGGGTTGATCGTGCCGTTGAAGGCGACCGCCGTCACGACGCGGGGCGTCGAGCCTGGCGCCTGGGAGAGGACGCGCACCTCATTGAACCACGCGCCCGTCGCGGGGAGCGCGCCCGCGTTGAGCAGTTGGAACGAGATCGCAAAGTTCTGCCCGACCTGCCCGGCGCTCGGCGCGACGATGCTCGTCACCTGGAGATTCGGCAGCGCGGGAAGCGTGAAGTCAATCGGGCCGATGGCGAAGACGTTGTTGTCCTCGTTGTTCTCGGTGATGCCGTTGAACCCGTCGGACTTGATGAGGATGAAGTAGGGGCCGGGGAGCGTCTGCTGGTCCAGCGGCAGGGTGACATCGAGGTTTGCGTCGTATGAGCCGCCGCCGGGGGCGAGGTCCGTCGCCGAGTTGGCGCGGCTGCCGATCAGTCGATCAGTCGTCGAGAGCGTCTGGTCGGGGGAGAGGAAGACGGCATCGCTCCACGGGGCCTCCGCGTCGTCGCTGCCGTTATTGACCGTGGTCCACGAGACGGAGACCTGCTCGCCGTACACCGCGGCCGAGGGGCCGGAGGCGGCGGAGGTGACAAGGTCGGGCGCCGGGGTCGCGGTCACCATGATCGCGCTGCTGGCCTGCGTGTTGTTGCTCTCGGACTGTTCGTTCAGGTCCGCGCCGTGGTCCGTGCGGATGATGATGAAGGCGTTGGCCGTCGTGAAGGAGACGGGGAGCGTCACATTTCGGCTGACGGTGTATGCCTCGGCCGGATCGAGCGGCGACTCGTTCGCCGGGCTGAGGCGGAGCAGCGTGTCCCCGCCGTCATAACTGGCGTTGCCCGAGAGGAAGATCGCATCCTGCCAGTTCACGAGCGCCGGCTGGACGCCGATGTTCGTGATCGTGTACTGCACGGTGATCGTATCGCCCGCGGTGGCGCTGGGCGGGACGATAATCGAGGTCACGTCGAGGTCGGGATTCGGCGGCGGCATGACCGTCACCGGGCCGAAGACGATGGAGTTGTTCGCCTCGGCTCCCGGCTCCGCCACCTGCGAGAGCGCATCGAGCGTGACGATGACGTAATAGTCGCCCGGCATCGCGGGCAGCGCGATCGTCGCAGCGCCGGAGTACATCGCCGCGGCGTCGAGGTTTTGCGAGCGGACGACCGATGAGGCGAGCGTATCGCCGCCGACGGTCGCGTCAGTCGAGATGAAGACCCGGTCGGTCCACGGGGCGAACGCGGTCGCGGAGCCGATGTTCGTGCCGGTCCACGACACGTTGACCATCGAGCCGGTGGTTCCCGCGCTCGGCGACATCAGGTTCGACGGCTGAAGGTCCGGCGCTCCGACCTGGATGGTCGCGAGGACCGCGACGTTGTTCCCCTCGCTCGACTCGGCGACCTGCCCATTGTTATCAACACGCACGAGCACGTTGTACGTGCCGGGAGTGACGGCGGGCACAGTGAGATTGGCCGAGCGAGACGCGGCATCGCCGCCCGCGAGGGGACCGACCGCGTTCGCGTTGACGCCGCCGGAATCGTCTCCGTCGCCAAAGGTCGTATTGACCGACAGAACGACGCGATCGATCCAGTTGCCGACGACCGCGCCGACACCCGTGTTGCGGTCCGACCACTGCACGAAGACCGATTGACCGACCGCGACGGACGGCGGCGTGGCGCTGCCGTTCTCGGCGATCAGGTCGGGGGCCGCGACGGTGATCGTGCCGAGGACCGCGATGTTGTTGGCCTCGTTGGTCTCTGGGACCGAGTTGTTCTGGTCGCCGCGGACGATGACGTTGTACACGCCGCCGGCATTGCCCGGCACGGTGAGATTGATCGAGCGCGACTCGGTCACTCCGACCGCAAGCGGGCCGGGGACGTCGACGGTCGCGGCGCCGATGTCGTCGCCGTCGCCGTAGGTGGTGTTGACCGAGAGGACAGCGCGGTCGACCCACGGGCCGTTCGCGGGCTGCGTTCCGTCGTTGCGCTCCGACCACTGGAGGTTGATGACCTGGCCGGGCGAAGCGCCGCTCGGCACGACCGCGCCATCGGTCAGGGACACGAGGTCGGCCGACTCCAGGTTGATCGAGCCGATGATCGCGGTGTTGTTGGTCTCGTCCGACTCCGTGAGTTGGTTGGAAGAATCGACTCGGACGATGACGTTGTACGCCCCCGCGGCGCCGGCCGGGGCGATGATCTTGGCGCCGCTCTCGAGTTCGAGGAAGTCGGGGGCGCGATCGTCTCCCTCGGCGGCCTCGGGTTCATCGGCGGCGGCATTGAGCACCACCGAGACCCGCAGATTATCGATCGCCCACGATTCATCGGCGCCGCCCTGCCAGCCTCCGCCGGAGGCGAAGAGTTGAATCGTCGCCGTTGACGCCGTGTGCGGGACGTACTGCAGCGACGGCACGGTCGCGATCTCGTATGCGATGTCTTCCCAGCTGCTGAAGCCGAGGGCCGCGCGCGGACTTGCCGGCGAAACACCGCCCAGGTTGTCGATGAAGTTGGTCGAGTAGACATCCACGCCGTCAACGCGGATCGTCAGAATGTCCGGCCCGAATGGCGGGTTCGGACCGTCCCACGAGTCGATCACCGCGATGAGCCACGAGAGCGAGAGCGCCTCGTGCTGCGGCAGGTTCGTCAGCGTCAGCACCATCGCCGCAGCCGGGTTGCCGGCATTCGAGTTGCGCAGGAACTGATTCCCGAACCCGTACGGCGCGAAGCCCTGCGTGCCTTGGAGCGACCCCGCCCCGCTGATCTGCGGCGGGAGGGTGCCCTCGAAGTTCGAGAAAAAGACCTGCTGCACGTTCAGCGTCGCCGTGCGGAGCGACATCGCCCCCGGCGCGAGCGCGCTGTCAGCGGCGACCACCAGCGGCAGCACATCGTCGCCGTCGCCGTACGTCGCGTTCTGCGACAGCACGACCCGCTCGTTCCAGGGCAGCGGCGCGGTCGCGCTTCCGTTGTTCATCGTCTTCCACTGCACGACGATCGGCTGGCCCGCGATGCCCGTCGGCGGCACGACGCGGCCATCTTCCGCAACGAGCAGGTCCGGCGAACCGATCGTCACCTGGCCGAGAATAAGGGTGTTGTTCCCCTCATCGGTCTCGATCACCGTGCCGTTGAAGTCGGAGCGCGCGAAGACGTTGAACAGACCGTCCGCGTTCGCGGGAACGCCAAGGCTGATCGAACGCAGCACGGTTCCACCCGGCGCGAGCGGACCCGCGTGCTGCTGGCTGTTGATGGCGATGTCGTCGCCGTCGCCGAAGGTGGTGTTGAGCGAGAGGGCAAGCCGCGTGGTCCAGTTCCCGGTCGCGGGCGAACCGCCTGCGTTCAGTTCGGTCCACGAGACGGGCAGCAACTGACCGGCGAGCGCGGTCGTGGGAACCGAAACGGAATCGAGCGTCGGCAGGAGGTCCGGCCCGGCGACCGCCATCGTCCCCGCCGCCATGCCGAGATTGTTCGTTTCATCGGTCTCAGGGATAACGTCCGTCGAGTCCGTGCGCACGAAGATCGTGTAGTTGCCGGGCGCGGCGGAACTCGACACCGTCGCATTGATTGTGCGGGGAAGAGACGCCCCGGTGGCGATTGGGCCGGCAACGGCCTGATCGACCAGCAGGACGTCATCGCCGTTGCCGAACACCGCGTCGGGCGAGATCACCACGCGATCGATCCACGACCCCACGGCCTCGCCCACGCCGCTGTTCGAGTCGTTCCATGTGATGTTGATCGTCTGTCCGAGCACCGCGCTCGTCGGCCCGCTTACCATCAGTGGGCTCAGGTCCGGCCGATTGCCGGTGAACGTGTCGATGTCAAAGCCGAAGTTGTCGGCGTTCGTCGTTTCGAGAATCGCGTCGGTGATGTCCGTGCGAACGAGGAAGTAGAAGGTGCCCGTCGCTTCGGTCGGAACGGTGATGGTGCGCGACCGCACGGAGGATTCGCCCGCGGCCATCGTTCCGGTGAACGACGCGCTGCCGAGCGCGATGTCATTGCCGACAATGCGATCGGTCGAGAGGAAGAACTCATCGGTCCAGGTCCCGCTGGCCGGGCCGTTGCCGGAGTTCTGGACCGTCCACGAGACCAGCACCTGCTGGCCGACAGTCACGTTCGAGGGGACCGAGATCCCCTCCTCCGGGACGCGAAGGTTGGGGAGCGATTGAATGGTCAGAACATCGGAGTCGATCGAAACGTTGTTCGCCTCTCCCGCGGCACCCTCGGGCATCTGGGAATAGACATCGCATCGGACAACGATGTACCGCATCCCCGTGACACCGGCGGTCAGCGTGACGTTCTGGGTGAACATCTGTGATTCACCCGGATCGAGGATGTTCCCGCCGGGGATCTGGAGGTTGAACTCGGCGAGTTGCACGTCATCGGCATCGCCCGCGATCGTGTCATTGGAGAGATAGGCCCGGAAGTAGGCCCATGTGAACGGCGTGAAGTCCGCGTATCCGAGCCCCTGGTTCGTGATCGTCCACTGCACCGGGATGACCGAGCCCGGCTCGGCCAGCGGCGGTACAATGATGCTCGCGGGACTGATGAAGAGGTCCGGGTTGATCAGTGGCGTCGCCTCGTTCACCGTCGTGTTGTTCGCCTCACCCGCCGGCCCTTCTCCCAGCGTGTTCGAGATGTCGGGGAAGAGAACGAAGTACACCTCGCTCGACATGTTCTGATAAAACGTGAAGGTGTGCGACCGCGTGTACGACGCACCCGGAGCGAGGTTCACCGCCTCCGCAGGCCGCGTGAGGTTCACCAGGAACACATCGCCCGTCGTGCCCACGGAATCCTGCGACACGCGGAGTTGATCGATCCACGATTGCAGTGCGGCCGCCGTCCCCTGGTTCTCGACCGTCCACATGACCGTCACCGAGCGGCCCCACTCGATCGTTGATTGCGTGACGTCGATCGCCGTTACCACGAGATCGGGGAACGAGGCGATGATGTCCAGCGCATCGGCGTCGATGGAGAAGTTGTTCGTCTCACCCGCCGCCCCCTCGGGCATCTGGGCGTACACGTCGCAGCGCACCACGATGTATCGCATCCCTGTCGTGGCCTGGGGCAGGGTCACGTTCTGAGTGAAGGCCTGCGATTCGCCCGGGTCGAGGATGTTCCCGTTGGGGACCTGGAGGTTGAACTCGGCGAGCTGCACGTCGTCGGCGTCGCCCGCCGTGGTGTCGTCCGAGAGGTAGACACGGAAGTAGACCCAAGTGAAGGGGGTGAAATCCGCGTAGCCAAGGCCTTGGTTCGTCAGCGTCCACTGGACCGGGACAACCGTTCCCGCATTGGTCGATTCTGGAACGATAATGCTGGCGGGATCGATGAACAGGTCGGGGACGACGATCGGCGTCGCCTCGTTCACCGTGACGTTGTTCGTCTCGCCTGTCGGGCCTTCGCCGAGGGTG
Source organism: Phycisphaerales bacterium (assembly GCA_020054055.1). Classification (GTDB taxonomy): domain Bacteria; phylum Planctomycetota; class Phycisphaerae; order Phycisphaerales; family UBA1924; genus JAEUIV01. The sequence goes on along the minus strand of JAGVLZ010000075.1, from coordinate 8,014 downwards.
TTCGAGATGTCCGGGAAGACCACGAAGTACACCGAATCCGACATGTGCGTGTAAAAGGTGAAGGTGTGCGACCGCGTGTACGACGCGCCGGGGGCGAGGTTCACCGCCTCCGTTGGTCGCGTGAGATTGACTAGGAACACATCGCCCGTGGTGCCGACCGAGTCCTGCGAGACACGCAACTGATCGACCCACGACTGCGCCGCCACCGCTGTCCCCTGGTTCTCGACCGTCCACATCACCGTCACCGAGCGGCCCCACTCGATCGTCGTCTGTGTCACGTCGATCGCGGTGACAACAAGGTCGGCGAAGGACGCAAGTATGTCGATCGCGTCGGCGTCGACGGAGAAGTTGTTCGCTTCGCCCGCCGCCCCCTCGGGCATCTGGGAGTACACTTCGCAGCGCAACACAATGTAGCGCACGCCGGTCGTAGCCTGAGGCAGGGTCACGTTCTGCGTGAACATCTGCGACTCGCCCGGATCGAGGATGTTCCCGCTCGGAACCTGGAGGTTGAACTCGGCGAGTTGCACGTCGTCCGCATCGCCCGCCGTGGTGTCGTCCGAGAGATAGACGCGGAAGTAGACCCAGGTGAATGGGGTGAAGTCGGCGTAGCCGAGCCCTTGATTCGTCAGTGTCCACTGCACGGGGATCACGGACCCCGCATCGGTCGACGCAGGCGCAACAATGCTCGCGGGGTCGATGAAAAGGTCCGGGGTCACGATCGGCGTGGCCTCGTTCACCGTCGTGTTGTTCGCCTCGCCCGCCGGGCCTTCGCCCAGCGTGTTGCTGATGTCCGGGAAGACCACGAAGTACACCGAGTCCGACATATTCCCGTAGAAGGTGAAGGTGTACGAACGCGTGTAGGACGCGCCGGGCGCGAGGTTCACCGCCTCGGCCGGACGGGTCATGTTCGACAGAAACAGATCGCCCGTCGTGCCGTTCGAATCCTGCGATACGCGCAACTGGTCGATCCACGACAGCGTCGCCGGCGCGGTCCCCTGGTTCTCGACCGTCCACATCACCGTCACGGGGCGGCCCCACTCGATCGTCGTCTGCGTCACGTCGATCGCGGTGACGACCAGATCGGGGAACGAGGCCTGGATGTCCGTCGCGTCCGTGTCGGCCGAGACGTTGTTCGCCTCTCCCGCCGTTCCCTCCGCGAACTGGTTGTAGACATCGCAGCGAACGACGATGTAGTGCATCCCCGTTGCGGTCAGGGGCAGGTTGACATTCTGGGTGAACAACTGCGACTCACCCGGATCGAGGACGTTCCCGTTGGGGACCTGGAGATTGAACTCGGCGAGTTGCACGTCGTCGGCATCGCCCGCCGTCGTGTCGATCGAGAGATAGATGCGGAAGTAGACCCAGGTGAAGGGGTTGAAGTTCGCGGCAAGGCCGCCCTGATTCCGCAACGTCCATTGAACGGGGATGATGGTGCCGGCGTTCGGGGCCGAGGGGGCCACGATGCTCGCGCCGTCGATCACGAGATCGGGGAAGACCGGAGCGATCGCGATCACCGCATCGTCGATCGCCGAGTTGTTCGCTTCACCTGGTCCCTCGGCAACCGTGTTCGCCGAGTCGGTCTCGATGACGAAGTAAGAGTTTCCGAAGACTCCCTGGGGAAGCGCGACGTTGAAGTCGCGCGTATAGAACTCGCCGGGGTTCAGCGTGCCAGTGAAATCGAACGCGGCGATGAAGATGTCGGACCCGACGGACGCATCACCGGAGATCTGAACCTTGTCGGTCCAGGTTCCGGTCACGGCTGCCGTGCCGTTGTTGGTCACTGTCCACGACAAGGCCACCGTCGCGGCCTCGTTCGCCGTCGGCGGCGCCGTGATGGCGGTTACCACAAGGTCGGGCTGTCCCGCACCGCCCATCGCCGTTGGCACAGGCAAGGCAAACGCAAAGGCGGAAACCAAAAGACCCACAGCCCGGCTCGTGAAATTGCGGCACTGCATCTGTGTTGTCCTCATCTCTGTTCGGGGAATGGCGGGTTCCCTGAAGCGACTCCCGACTCCGATTTCCTTCGATGGATCGATAGCCCCAAAACCTGTGCAACTACAAACTACAGGACGATTGGCCGTTAGGCCAGCAAGATCGACGGAAATTCTTGCGATTCATGGAGTTACCGTCGCGAAGTCATCCACCAGCCGCGCCGCGTTGCCACGGGAAAACCATGCCGCGGGCGAGCCTCCGCGGCGGGGGCCAACGTGAATCTGATAGGGCAATAATCCTCGGTCAGGGGCAGGAAACGCCGTATTGCGCCAGTGTGACCGTCACGTCGTTGAAGTCCACCACGTCGTCATTGCTCGAATCGCCTGGTCCGCTCTCTCCAACCGGGTATGACGCCGCCCATGAACCAAGAATCTGGGTGACGTCCCCGAAATCGACCAACTTGTCGTAGTTGGCGTCGCCCAGGCAGGGTCCCGTTCGGAACGAGAAAGAGGCCGGGGTCGAAGCCGTGCCGCCCTGTGGGTTGGTCGCGATCGCGCGCCAGAAATAAAGGACCTTGTAGTTCAAGGGTCCCGCCGGAATCGCATGCGAAGTTCCCGCCAGGGTATTCGAGAACTCCGGTGAGACGAAGGAAGCGCTGTCATCGACATCGACGGTGTACGATGCCGCATCGGACGACGCGGTCCAAATCAGCACGGGAGTCGTGCCGGCCAATGTCGAACCGTTGGAGGGCGCCGAGAGGCTGAACGGCCCGGGCATCGGCGGAGGGGCGTTGTTCACGGTGAAGAGTCCGACGCCCGTCGCCATCCCATCCGCGTTGTTCACGGTGATGTTCCGAGCGCCCGTTGGTGAGGCACCGGAGATGTCGAATGACAACCCGGCCACCGACGTGCCAAGAGCGTTGGGAACGGGCGTGCCGGAGACGGTCACTCCCGCGCCCGAAACCGTGACCATCGACGCGCTCGTCACGTTCTTCAGGTTGTTCCCGGTGATGGTGACCGGGACCGAGGTGCTGGAGTTCCCGTTGTTGGGCGAGCAGGTGAGCACGCTCGTGGTCGCGCCGAAAACCGTGACATCGATCGTGTCGGTGGATGCCATACCGTTGGAGTCGGTGACTCGGAGTGTGACCGGGTACACGCCGTTGGAGGAATACTGGCGATTGGGCTGCGGGTTGTCGTTTGTCTCGAAGGTTCCATCGCCGTCGAGGTCCCAGTCGAACGAAGTGGGGTTCGAGAGCGAGCCCTCCATCGCGGCGGAGTTGATATCGCCCATGAAGAAGCAGGAAGCATTGGCCGCGATCCGCTTGTGCAGCCCCGCGATGGCCTGTGGGGGCGCAGCCGCCGCGCCGATGCGAACGGTCAGGTCGTACAACTGAACGGTCTGATTCGCCGCGGCGTTCGGGCCGACGTCGAAGACTCGGACGTAGTAGGTCCCCGCCGCACGCGATCCGGCGTTCAACGTCTCGGTCGCGCCGGCTCCCGCGGCGCTTGCGGTCTGGAGGATTGTGGTGCCGTCGGCGGCGCGAAGTTCGATGTTGAGGTTCCCGGCGGATGAGGCGTTGATCGAACCCGTCGATCCCGAGCAGGAGAAAGACTGCTGCCCCGCCGTGTATGTCCCGCCTGTCGGCGCGGCGGAGATCACCACGGTCTGCGTGGACGAGAGTTCGAAGCGGTACCAATCCTCATCCGTGTTGTTCGGACCGGCCGTGCCGTTGGTGGAGAGGTTTCGCTCGATGATCGACTTCAGGATGGGGGTGGTGAGGTCCCCGAACTGTCTCGCGTTCGCGGCGGAGTTGTTCCCCGCGAAGCGGTCGCCGTAGTTCCGGTTCCCCCCCCGCCGATCGTCGATCTGGAGCATGTCCTGGCCCGTGAAGATCGAGGGCTCCATCAGTTTGGTGCTGTTGCAGGGGACGGAGTGGATGTTTCCCAGCCCGTGGCCGTGCTCGTGCCCGGCGGTGTTCCGCATGTAACGGTAGTTGTTGGTCGAACTGTTGAAGGCGCCCGCGGTGAAGAACGACGTGTTGAAGCACATGTCGCCGCCGCCGACGCCGGCGACGCCGCTGGCGGATGGGAAGGCGTTGTACGCGAGGAAGGACGAGGTTCCGAACCCGAGGCCGCCCATGCGTATGTCGCCTCGCGTCGCGACGCGGGCCGTGCCCTGGGCCATCGCCGTGTTGTCGTCCGCGACCTCGCTGTAGGTCAGCCCCGCGTAGCGCCGCCACGACGCGAGCGCCTGCCGGAAGTACTCGCGGCCTCGATCGAGATTGCTCGCGCCGAAAAGCGTCGTCAGACGCGAGTTCAGGTCGTTCGGCCCGGTGCTCGACACCTCCGACAGACCCCATGTCGTGCCGTCGGCGGGGAAGGAGTAGGTGAGGTTCGCGCGAGCGGCCTGCGCCGAAGTTCCCGTGCTCAGGTCGCCCGTCCACACGATCGTGTCCGTCCAGTACCGCGCATCCGCCTCGCCGAACTGCGTCGGGGGCAGCAGACCCCATTCATCGACGATCGCCTGGTATTCCTCCTCGGTCATCGACTCGGGGAAACACGCCGGGCTGAACGTCAGCCGCGCGAGCAGGTTCATCCGCGCGTTCGCGGGGTCCGCGCTGCGCGATGCGGTGCGGGAGATCGCCCGCTCCAGCGGGGCGGAGAGCAACGACTCAGACGGCTCGGCGAGTGAAACGGCGCCGAGCGCGGGAATGGTGCAGGCAACCAGCCCGTGACGGATCAACCGGGAACGCATTGACGGCATGAAAAACCCCTCTCACGATTCGCGGCCCGGCCCCGCCCGCGCGGACCGACGTGGCCGCGGGCGCAGCCTCGTCACTGATTGTGAACCGAGACGCCCCCTCTTGCGAGCGGATTTCCCCGAAATTGTCGGAATTCCCAAAGGTGGGCGGCCCAATCAGCGCTTCCGCTGGGACGGGATAGCCCGTTTCACATCCCGATCATCACCGCGAGGTCATTCAGCATCTTCGCCAGGACAAGATTAATCATCACGATGGCGACGAAACTGGTCACGAACGCCTCGGTCGTCGCCCGCCCCACGCCCTGTGCCCCCGCCCGGCAGTGGAAGCCCTTGTAGCAGGAGATCAGCGCGATCGCTGCGCCGAAGCACACCGATTTGGTCAGCCCGTTCACCACGTCGAACCAGTCGATCATCCACTCGGTGAACTCCCAGTACCGCTCCGGGCCGACGCCGTAGAACTTCACGGTCACGAGCCACGCGCCGAACACGCCGCAGAGGTTTGAGGCGATCGTGAGGATCGGGATCATCACGGTGCAGGCGACGACCCGCGGCGCGACGAGCACGCGGATCGGGTCCGCGGCCATCACCCGCATCGCGTCCAGTTGATCCGTTACTCGCATGGACCCGAGTTCGGCGGTCAGCGAGCAGCCGACGCGCCCTGCCAGCATCACCGCGGCCAGCACCGGCCCGATCTGCTTGACGATGGAGATATTGACCACCCCGCCGATCCGATGCTCCTGCCCGAACGTCGCGAACGAATCGAACATCTCGATGGCGAGGATCGCCCCGATGAACGCGCCGACCAGCGCGATCACCGGCACCGACTTTGTTCCGATCGAGAAGAGTTGAACGCCGAGGCGGGGCCACCGCGCCCAGGTCAGGTTGGTGAACACGGCGATGGCCGCGAGCCACGCGAACCGCGCGAAGCGTCCGAGTTCGCCGACCCGATCGATGACGTAGGCGCCGAAGCGCTGGAGGAACACGATGAGAGAGGATAACAGCGTGAAACAACCAAATGTTCAGCACCCGAGGCTTCGCGGACTCAGCCTCGGCGTCCACCATCCATTCGATCACTTCATGGGCATTTCTTCACGCGGACGCGGAGCCGGCGCGGAGGCCGGAGCCGAAACCGGGAACGCCGGGTCGGGAGCCCCCATCGCGTACCCGCTGCCGGGGACGATGTAGATCTCGACGCGTCGATTCTGCGGCGTGTTGCCGCTCGACGTGTTGCTCACCATCGGCCGGTATTCGCCCCAGCCGGAGGTCTCAAGGCGGCCGCCGGGGATCCCGGACCCGCGCATGACCTCCTCGACCGCAATCGAGCGGGCGACCGAGAGGTGACGGTTGGTCCGCCACTTGTTCTTCGAAGCGCCGAGCGGCTGGCTGTCGGTGTGCCCGACCAGCCGGACGTCATACGACGAAGCCGATGAAGCGGTCAGAATCTGAGCCAGCCTCTGGAGTCCCTCGCGGGCCTTCGGCTTCACCTGGTCCGAACCTGAGTCAAAGGTGAGGTCCGCCATGAACTGGAGCATGCCGCGCTCGCGATCGTACTTGATGAGGTCCGGGTACTGGGCGGCCAGCGCCTGGAGCGCCAGGTCCGTCTCCGGGTCGAGCATCGTCAGCCGGATGTTGCCGAGTTCATCGACGAGCGCCTGCTGACGCCCACGGATGCCGCCGATCTGGCCGTTCAGGTCGTCGTTGATCGAGCGGAGTTGCCGCGTCTCGCCTTCGAGTTCGTCGATGCGCCGCTGCTTGACCACCACGGACTCCTGGAGCGTCCGCACATCCTGGCTGAGCCCCTCGACGCGCGCGCCGCTGGTCTGCGCCGTGTCGGCGAGGGAGTCGTACTTCTTCTGGTCCACGCAGCCTCCGAAAATCAGCGAGGCGGCGGCGAACGTGACGGCGAGCAGTGGGGCGGTGCGATTCATGACTCAGTTCCTTGCTGGAAGGGTTGATCGGAATGCCCGACCGGCCCCTGTTTGGATGCTTGGTGCAACGTCAGAATAACCTGTCCGGGTTCCCAACGCGCGGAACGCGGGCGCGGCAGTAATCCATCGGCGTCAAAAGGGCAGCGGCATGAGCGAGGAAGTCAGGCTTTTTCGGGCTTTCGGCGTGGCGGACGCCTCGGGGCTGTTGGCCGGTCCCGGGGCGGTCCTGGTCCGCGACGGAGAGAGCCGGGGGCTACCGCTCCTGCTAGCAACCGGCCGTGTGGACGAGGTGGTTTGCCTTGAAGCGGCCTCCCGAGCGCGGGTCATCGACCTCGGCGATTCCATGATCCTCCCCGGCCTCGTCAACCCACACACCCACCTTGATCTCACCCACATCGGACCGCAACCCTTCGATCCCGACGCGGGCTTCGCCGGCTGGGCGCGCATGATCGTCAATGGCCGACTCCGCGACTCACCCGCCCTCCGGTCATCCGTTGAAGACGGAATCCGCAAGAGCATCGCCGGCGGCGTCATGGCAGTGGGGGACATCGCCGGAATCATGCAGACGGAGCCGGTCCGCGCGTTGCAACGCTCCGGCCTGCTCGGAGTCTCCTTCATCGAATACTTCGGCGTCGGCGCGCGACAGGAAGAAATGGCCGATCGTGTCGCTGTGCTTCTTGAAGTGCTCGAATCTGCACACGGCCGAGTGCGCGTCGGCCTCCAACCGCACGCCCCCTACACCGCCGGTCTTCGCCTGATGGAGTGGACAGCGCGCCAGCACATCGAGCGCCGACTTCCACTCTCAACACACCTCGCCGAGACCGCCGCGGAGCGCGAGTTCGTCGCACGCGGCTCCGGCCCCTTCCGAGCCTTCCTGGAAGGCATGGGCTTCTGGGACGACTCCATCCTCGAAGAAGTGGGCCGGGGCAAATCGCCCGTCGAACACCTCGCCCCCGCGCTCCGCTGTGCCCCTTGGCTCGTCGCCCATGTGAACGACTGCAACGACGCCGACCTGCGACTCCTCGCCGAGACGCACACCAGCGTCGCCTACTGCCCGCGATCATCCGCCTACTTCCGCAATCACGAATCCTTCGGCCCGCACCGCTACCGCGACATGATCCGCGCCGGCATCAACGTCGCCCTCGGCACCGATTCCATCGTCAACCTGCCGCGGAACGAATCCGACCGCATCAGCACGCTCGACGAGATGCGTTTTCTTTTCCGCCGCGACAAGACTGATCCCGCGCTCCTCCTCAAGATGGTCACCACCAACGGCGCCATCGCCCTCGGCATCGACCCCCGCCTATTCCAACTTTCATCGAGAAGTGGGGGGGCGATCGCGGGCCTTATCGCCGTCGACGTCTCCGCCACCGACCCCGCGCGCCCCCCGCTCG
>JAGVLZ010000164.1 GCA_020054055.1 Phycisphaerales bacterium | reverse complement strand
GGCCGCACCGCGCAGCCGCCCACCACGCCGACGGTGCCGAACGTCCCCTTGTGCCCGCGCGGATCGCGCTTCGGAAGATGTGGAACAGAGTCGTCGCGCTGCATCAGCAGATGGTAAGCCCGTGATATCCCAGCCTCCCTACCCCGTCCAACTCCGGGAGCGGAGCCTGGTGCCGATCAAAACCCACCCACCAGACGGTACTGAATGGGTACACCGTGATCGCTCGATGTCCCCAGCACGCGGCCAGTCGTAAGGCGTGGCCGATCGATCGCTCCATTGCCATAACCCCTATGGACTCTTGCCTTGGAGGCACCAACTTCGTTCCCCCATTGAAGCCAACCCGGCCGGGTGTGTCGCGCGAACATCTCGAGATACGGGCCGGGACTGCAGTCCTCGATGATGCTGTAGAGCTCGTCGGGTTTACGCGAGTGTTCGCGCTTTCTCGACACAATTACGTTCGGCTGGCGCCGTCCTGGCGCGAGTGTCCGGTTATTCTTGCCGCGAATCCCGAAGAGACAGACTTCGGTCACGTTCCGAAAGTAGAATCCGACACCGCGCCGATCGGGTCCGCCATCTTTGCGAATTTTGTACCAGATGATGTTGCTCTTGTAGTGGAATCCCCACCGCGTCATGACCTCAAGCCCCTCAGCAATGAGCGCGTTGGGAACCCACAGGTACAGATGAGAACGCGCTTGGGCCACCTGCGCGACGGGCAGCTCTTGAATCTCCTCAAATGACATGGTGGGATATCGATCGAGTCGCCTGTGTTCCGGCGCCACTTTGCCGGTGCGATTGGCGAACTGCCAAGGGGGGTCCGCGAGGATTGACCCCGCTTTTCCATGGCCCACCGCTAGGAGTTCGCGAGCAGGTGAATCAAAATTGCCATTCAAATGGGGCGTTTTCATTCGTTCACACTCCCAAAGGCAGATCCTGACTAAAGCCGAACAAGAATATCCGATAGGTATATGGTCGGTCAAGTGCTGTCGGCAAGTGTGGATAAGCAGGTGGCCGCGGCCAGTATCCTGCGTTCGTGTCCGCCAAGAAACAGAGTTCCGCACAGGCTCCAGCCGCATCGGTGGTGGAACCAGCGCACAAAGCCGACATACCGGAGGTTCCGTGGCACAAGTATCTTCCAAGGAAGATTGGCGATCGCTACGAGGTGCATGATTTTCGTCATGCGGCGTGCATTCTGGCCAACGAGTTCCCGCGGCTGCTCGAGGAAATCTGTGAGGCGCTTGAGGGCTTTTATTTCACCGATCTCGAATGTCGAACTTCCGGGGGGAACGAGGGGCCGATGCCGAAGAGGATCGCTGCTCTGCTTCGCCCCAATGGATGGACAGAAAAGCAACTGCATTCGAACTTCAGTTACACCGATCCTGAGTCGGGGACGGAGATCGTTCAGGCGAGCGACACCCACAGAATTGATTATTGCAAAGGGAGAGTTGCCCTCGACCTTGAGTGGAATAGCAAAGACCAGACATTTGATCGTGATCTTTTTGCATTTCGAGCGTTTCACGAAATGGGCGCCGTCAGTGTCGGTGTGTTGATCACGCGATCGAACGATCTGGATTCACTTTTCGAGTCTCTCGGCCGTTCGTTGAAAAAAGACGGGAAAGAGAACCCGACTGAAACGAAGAGTAAATTCGGAGCGAGCACAACCCACATGGGAAAGTTGTTGCCTCGAATCAGGGCCGGGCGCGGAGGGGGCTGTCCCATTTTGGTCTTCGGAATAACTCAGCGCTGCCGACGCTAGCCGCACCCCGCAGGCCACAAGCCTCACTCCCCCCGATACGCCTGCGCAATCGGCCAACGCCGCCCCGGCCCGAACGTCAGCCCCGTGACCTTCAGCCCTGTCGCCATCTGACGCCGCTTGTACTCGCTCGTATCGATCAAGCGCACCACCCGCCGCACCGTCGCATCATCGAACCCCGTCTCGCGCACGATCCTCGCCGCGCTCTGCCGACCCTCCACATAGCGCGCAATGATCTCATCGAGCACCTCATACGGCGGCAGCGTGTCCTGATCCGTCTGGTTCGGCCGCAGTTCCGCGCTCGGCGCCTTGGTGGTCGAACTCTCCGGGATCGGCGGCGACGCGAACCCCGCGCTCGCGAACTCCTTGTTCACCCAGCGCGATAATCGGTACACCTGCGCCTTCGTCACGTCCGACAGCACCGCCAGCCCGCCGTTCATATCGCCGTAGAGCGTGCAGTACCCCACCGCCAGTTCCGACTTGTTTCCCGTCGTCAGCAGGATCGCCCCCGTCTTGTTGCTCACCGCCATCAGCAGCAGCCCGCGGATGCGCGATTGAACATTTTCCTCCGTCACCCCCGCCTCGTTCGCCGCGCCGATCGCGCTCCACACCGGCCCGAGCGTCGCCTCCACCGACTCGTGCGGCCCATCAATCGGCAGCAACTGCCACCTCACCCCCAGCCGCCGCGCCAACTCCTCCGCATCGTCAACCGATCCCCTCGACGAAAAACGGCTCGGCAGGCCCACCCCCCGCACATTCTCCGCCCCCAGCGCCGCCGCCGCGATGCACGCCGTCAGCGCCGAATCGATCCCCCCCGACAACCCCAGCACGCACGACCCAAACCCCGTCTTGCGGCAGTAGTCCCGCACACCCAGCACCAGTGCCCGCCACAGCAGCGACTCTTCCGACGAATCAAGCAGCGGATCGACGACCGCACGCGCGCCGGTCGCAACTCCCGCTTCGACCTCAACCACCACCAGCGCCTCCTCGAATCCGGGTCCGGCGGCAATGAGCCGAGCGACCCGAGGCTTCGCTGACTCAGCCTCGGCGTCCACTGACATTGGCAGATACACCGCCGCGTGACCATCGAAGATCAGGTCATCGTTCCCGCCAACCTGGTTCACCGCCGCGACCGCGACGCCGTGCTTCTCGACGTGCCGCGTCAGGATCGCGCGCTGCCGGGCACCCTTCCCCAAAACAAACGGACTCGCCGACGGATTGACGATCAACGTCGCACCGGCCGCGACCAGGTCCACCACCGGATCGTCGCGCCCCGCGTAGCGATCCGCGCTCCCCGCGTCCGCTCCCTGCCACAAATCCTCGCAGATGCTCACCCCGACCTTCACACCATCCACTTCAACAACCAGCGCGCGATCCCCCGCCTCGAAGTACCGATCCTCATCGAACACGTCATACGTCGGCAGCAGCCGTTTGTCGTACCGCGCAACGATCTTCCCATCGCGCATCACCAGCACGCTGTTGGTCGTCCGCGCGTTCCCCTCTCGCCACGGGCACCCGATCATCACCGTCACGCCGACGCACCGCGCCGCAAGCCCCGCCGCCGCCGCACGCGCCGCATCCAGG
>JAGVLZ010000151.1 GCA_020054055.1 Phycisphaerales bacterium | reverse complement strand
GGACTTGTTGAAGTGACCCTGCATCGCCTTGCCGATGGCGTCACTGACATCGCTCTGACTCATGCCGCTGCGGAACACGATGTCGTCGCCCGTGCCGAACTGGCCGTCGAACGACGCCGATGTCAGCGTCCACGACTTGCCGTCCTCCGAGCGCGTGTAGGCGTACTCGCGGTCCCACGGGTCCTTCCGCGCACCCTCCGGCACTCCCGCCGTCACCAGGTCGGTCGGGAACTCGCCGTCGTGCGAACTCGCGTAGGACTTCAACTGCCCATCAACCGCCGCGTGGTCGAATCCAAGTTCGACCCCCTTGAACATCGCACCCCCGCCGACAAACATCGCCATCAAAAAGAGCGCCCACAAAACGGTTCCGATCAGCCCGATCACCGTCCCCGCGATCGCGAACCCTCGCGGCGGCTTGGCCAGCGCCACCAGACTCAAGATCAGCCCCAGCGGACTCACGCAGAACGCCAGCACGAATCCCACGATCCCGAGGGTGTTCGATTGCGTCTGCTGGGGTTGGTCGGACCACGACTGGGATGCTTGATCGTTCATGGAGACTCCTGATTGGAGTGTTGTTCGGAAGGCGGGGGGCGGCTTCCACCGAGGCCTCCCCATCGTGCGAGACCCCTGAAGTGAGGGTTTTGTAACCCGGCACGGCCCCGGCCGCAACGCCGTGGCGATTTCATGGCCTCAAAGCCTATTTTTGATAGGAATTTATTTGGTGAACAAAATCCAAAAGTTCCACTTGACCACCGACCGATACCCGTACACAATCAGACAGTACGGATACCAATCATCACGAACTGAGCCGCCAATAAGGGAGAATCGCAATGTTGAACCTTCCCCGAATCGCCCGCCTCGCCGTCGCCGGAGATTTTGAGAGGATGCTCGAAGAGGTCTGTCGCAACGGCCGGCCGCTGCCCCTCCCCGTCCGTCTGCGGCTGTCGGAACCCGCAGGCCTGCCCGCCGCCGCCGCCGGCCTCGCGCTCCAGCGTGTGACCCAACTCACCTACCGACCCACCCCGGTCTCCATCAGCCTCGCCCGCGCCCTGGTTTCCCTTGGCGACGGCTCCGGCCTCTTCGGCACCGTCGCCGCCACCGCCGTCGCACTCGCCGGGCTTCTGGCCTTTTCGGATCAGGTGCGGACCCTCCCCGCCACGGCGCAAGTGGACCCGGACCTCCGAGCCTCCATCGACGCGTCCATCGCGGCCGCTCTCCACAGGCTGCACCGGGCGCAGGAGGAATCGCCCGCCGCCCTTCTGGGCGAGCGGCCGACGCTCATCGGCGATGAACTCGATTCCGCGATCGCCCTCTGGCAACTGGGGCTCGATCCACGCTTCGCCGCTGCGGTACGGTTCGAGGACTTGCTCGCCTCGGTCGAGGACCGGGGCCTCCGCCACGAACGATCGACCGGCCCGCTGCTCGAGCGAGTGGCGGGAACGAAGCATGCAAGTCAACGCGAAGGCGGTCGAGCAAAGTCCGCCGCGTGAGCAGTCGAACAACGCCGGTCAACGCGGATTCGGAGATCCCGGCTCACCGGCGGGACGCCGTCACCTCCCGCTCGCGAACTGCGACCGCGAGCGGGGGGTGGGGGGCGGATTCGTCATGACCGTGATTCTCGGGTGCCACAGGCGGCTTGCCCGCCCGTGCTTCATCTTCTACCGCCTCTACCCATGCCCGAGATTCAGCGACGCAACAATCCCTCCTCACCCCTGAACCGAAATTGGCGTGTACTCCGCGTTCGCCGACGCCGCGGCCTTCTCGCCCGCGAGTTTTTCCATCAACAACACCCACGTCTCCCGGTCGTACTCCATCAAGTGGATCGCTTCATCAACCTTCGCCAGGTTTTTGTCGAAGGTGCCGTCGATCGTCAGGCGCAGGACGTAGGTGTAGATCCCTTCGAGCCGCTCGCAGAGCTCGGCGTCCACGTCGCGCCGGAGGCTCGTCGTCAGTTCCACCAGGATGTTCCGCGCGTTCGTGAAATGCTCGTAGATCTTCTCGAAGTCCCTCCGCTCGAGGGCCTCGCGCCCCTCCTTCAGAAAGCGGATGCACCCCTCGATGAGCATGAGGCGCAACTCCTCCGCGCTCGCCGTGAGAACCTTGGTGCGAAAGTACGGGTTGGTGATATCGAAGGCCATGCGGTAGGTATCGGCGGACGGGTCGCTCCGATTCAGTGCGGCCTCAGCGAATGGTCGAGATCGAGCCCAGCGCGCCCGACTGCGATTGGAGCGACGCGATCGCCTGCTCCATGCCGGCGAACTGGCGCTCCAACCGCGCCCGCTTGGCGGCCAGCCGAATGTCGAACTGGGTCAGGCGGCTCTGGCCCGCCTTCATCTGGGTGTCGATCGCGCGACTCTTGCGGGCGAGCGTGCCGTCCACGCTGCCGGTCGTGAGCGTCGCGAACTCGCCGAGTTTCTCCGCGATGCCGAGGCTGGTGAACTCCGACGTGCTGCTGGTGTTATTCACGAGAACGCCGGTGACCGGATTGCCGCCTTCGTCGAGAACGGGCACCTG
>JAGVLZ010000337.1 GCA_020054055.1 Phycisphaerales bacterium | reverse complement strand
TGGCCACCCTCCGCCTGGTGCAAGATGACTTCCACGGCGACTGGAACTACACCATCAAACCGCGCACAACGTAGCACTTATTTGCTGACGCGCCCTAAGTCAACATCCCCATCGAAGTCGAGAACCAAAGGACAGTTTTCGCGCGGGTCACCGCACGTTTGACATGGGCAGGGGAGAGAGTCCTCAGTGCCGAGAAACGCCGCGATCAAGTTGTAGTCGGTGCTATTCACGAATCCATCACGATTAGCGTCGCCACGGCAGGTTGAGAAGCATTGCTCGAAAGCGAACTCATTCTCTCTATCACAGAAGATTTTATCCAAGTCCTCTTGCGTACCGGCACATCCGTCTCCATTGAGATCACCGGCGCAGAAGGGCTCTACGGACCATGGCGAGAGTTGCAACAGAATATCCAGATCGTCACAGTCTTCTTTTTCATCCCCGTTCATATCGCCGCAGCCCGCCGGCACAGGATGGCAAGGCGTGCACAAATAGTTCGTTCCCGTTGGTGTGATGAGATGATGCGCCGCTGCCATGAACGCAGTCGTACCGGTCTGCGTGATCCCGATCACGCCCATCGAGCCGTCGCCTAACTCGATGCACAAGGCCCCACCCGAATCCCCCTCCCCCCGGAGGCGATGCATGTTCCACACGGCGTGTAACCCGATTGAATCGAGATATTTCCCTTCCGACCGTTCAGCGTGCATCCGACCGAACTGATCGCGGTCGTCCCGACGTGCAGCGTCCCCTTGGGTCCGAGCGGGCCGTCGCAGTAGCCGGGGCTTGCCCACTCTCCCCACCCGGCGATGAACGCCTCATATCCCATGATGCATCCGAGTTCGATTGGATTCACAATCGTCATCGGAGTGACGTTGCAGAGTTAGGGTAGGTCCGCCGGATCGATCTCCCCCACAACCACCCCGTCGGCGCCGGCTGAAAGTCCGGCGAACTCCCCGGCTGCGAGGGTAAAGCAGGTGATCCGCACACGGATCAAGTCCTCGTTCGGACCATAACAAATGCTCGCACAGGTTGACGGGCCGGATTGAACGGGGCATCCTCGGAAGTACGCGTACCACAGGTTCTGCTGGATGTTGCATCCCTCGCCCGGCGTGCCGTTGGTGTCGATGAAGTGACGTGCGGAGAGGATCGCGGTCTTGATCGTTCCTCCCGGGGCCGTCCATCTGACGAGAACGCCTGATCCCCTCGGTATGTAGGTTCCTTCCGGGGGTTCGTCGCGACGCTGGAGCGCGCAAACCGCATCGAATCGGTGGTCGCCTGACGATGGCTCGGTGCCGCAGAAAACGGCGAGTGCGGAAGACGGCAACATCGTTATGACGACAAAGACTGTCAGCGCCAAAGTTCTCTTTAACATGCTTCGTCCTTTCGATTTGCACCGAATCGACGAGACCGGATAGACCGATGTCACCGCCCCAGGCTGACTTTGCCCTCGGGGTGCAGTTTCACTGCGGCCATCGGCCCGCCTTCGGGGCCGACCTGCATCCCGGCGTACATCACGAAGCCCACCGCGGCGATCAAGGAAACCACGGCGGCCAGCATCAGCCCCGTGTAGATGTTCAGGGGGGCGGAGCGGGCCCTTTGGGCCCCGGGCATCTGCATCGCGAACTGACTCATCGAAAGGCTCTCCCGTTGCTCACAGTGTGGAAGCGATCACGCGGTCGCCGGCCTGGATGGTGACTTCGCGGCCGAGGAAATCGACTCGGCCGACGGATTCATTCTGATCGACTCGCTCGAGCACGACCGACGCGACGAAGCCGCCTTCGCGGACGATCGAGAGACGCATCCGCTCGCGGAGGCCGTCGCTCGCGCCGGCGGGGAGGGTGACCATGGTGTTCCCGGCCTCGTCCTCGCGGACATCATTGACCTGCGAGCGGAAGTTGGTCGGGGCGCGGAGCAGAGCCTGCTCCGACCCACTCACGCCAAGCGAGGTGCCCTGCTGCGAGCGGTCGAGGGACTCGCGGGCAGCGACCAACTGCTCCTGAAGGCTGCGTCCGGTTTCGCGTGAGACTTCCAGTTCGCCCAAGAGGTCGTTGATTCGGTCGGAGAGTTCGATCTCCTTGCGGGCGCCGTCGAGTTCCTTGGCGCGGAGGGTGTTGAGTTCGTCGGACTGCGATTTGTTCAGCGCGGCATACGTCTGGACGACGGCGGTGAACTGGTCGATCTGGGCGCTGTGGCTGACGGAGGCTTGCTTGAGGCCATTGACCTCGGCGAGGAGTTTCGCGTTCTCGCCCTGGAGGGCCGCGGTGGCGGAGACGGCCTGCTGGAGGGCGTTCTCAAGATCGTTGATCTTCTGCTGGAGACTCTCGCGCTCCGACGCGGCGGCGGCGGTGACGGCGGCCGCTTGCGCCGAGGCCTGGCTCGCCTTGTTCTCGGAAAGTTGGATGGCTTCCTTGAGCGCGCCGGCGTTGCTCGTGTAGGCGATCGTGAGCCCCGCGAGGATCATGCTCAGCACGGCGGCGAAGACAACCAGAAACTTGGTGACGATATGCACAGTCGAGGCCTCCAGATCGAGCCGGAATTCGGTCGCGAGCAACCCAGCGGTACGCTCGGCGGTGGAAGTCGGATGCACCCCAGGCGCCAAACGTGGATGGATAGGTTCCCGAGACGAGGGTGAAGTGTCAAATCAGCCCCGAGTGCTGCCAAAAGGCCGCGTCATCGGATCAGCGTTCCTTGTCGGAAATCGACCTGAGCGCCGCGGCGGCGGCGGAGACTCGGACCATTGCCGAGGGGTCCGAAGTCATGAGAGATTCGAGCGTCGCCAGGTCCTGCCGCCTTCGTCCTTCGCCGAGCACGAAGGCGCACTGGGCACGAACCGCAGGTTCGGGATCGGCGAGGTAAGACTCGGCGACGTACACACCATCGGCGTGCCCCATGTGGGCGAGCGCGCCGGCCGCCGCGAGCCGGACTTCTTTCGGCTGAAGGAACTGGCGCTGCCGCACATCCCGGCCTTCCGGGGTGCCGGGCACGACCTGCTCGACCAGGTCCACGAGTTGGGCGA
>JAGVLZ010000150.1 GCA_020054055.1 Phycisphaerales bacterium | reverse complement strand
GACGCTACGGGCAGTTCGCCAGGAAGTTGGCGAGCGTGGTGGTAATGTCGGCGAAGTTGATGGCACCGTTGCAATCCGAATCACCGACGGAGGAGCCGTTGGGGTTGCCGGCTGCGCCGAAGTTCGCAAGCACCGACGTGATGTCGGCGAAGTTGACTTGACCTGGCGCGACCTTGTCCGCGTTGCCCGCGCAGCAGGTCGGGACAGCCGGCTCGGCGGACATGACGAAACTGGTCATGGTCGGGTTCGGCATGGGGTTGCCCATGTCGTCCTCGAAGGCGGGGAGGACGGGGGCCGGGTCTTCGGTGAAGGTGATGGTCTCGATCATGGGTCCGGGTCCGCGGATCGGGCGCTGGTAGGCGAGTTCGAACTCTGACTTGACGTCCTCGCCGAAGCCGCCCTTGAGGGGGCGCGGCACGGGTGGTCCACCGCACGAGCCGGCCGCCGTGGGCACGTCGAGGCACCACGAGAGGTCGTAGTCGCGTTGCTGAGTAAGGTTTGAGACGGCGTAACCATCGCCCGGAGCCGCGGTGTTCCAGACCCACGCGCAGGACGGGCTGACGTTGTTCTGGACCGAGATCCAGAGGCACTCGCCCGGCAGCGCGTTGACCGGCGGATGGTCCGCGCCGTAGGAGTAGACGGGCAGATTGAGTCCGCCCGGATCGATGACGCGTGCGGTGAGGGATCGTGTGGCGGGGACGGGGAAGGAGGCGCGGATCGAGCCGGGGAATCCGCCGGCGTCGTTGTAGTAGGTGATGGTGAAGGCATCGGTCGGCGGGGCGGCGCAGGATGTGCCGCCCTGGAAGTTGTAGTAGGTTCCCCACCAGCAGGCGTGGCGGATCGGGTGATCGCTTGCGGCGCGGAAGTTGTCGGCGGTGACGAAGCCGAGGGAGGGGGTGCTGGCGGCGGCGACGATGTTGCTGGCGCCGTGTCCCTGCTCATCGGGGAGTTGGCACCCCTGGCCTTGCGAGCATTCGACGACGAAGGTGGTGCGTTTGACCGTGCCGTCGGGGGCGAGCGGCCAGCTGTAGAGTTGGAGTTGGTTGTTGCGCATCGCCTGAGCGAAGTCGCGGTTGCCGACCATGGTGACCTCGGTCATGGTGTTGTCGGGGGGGATGACGCTGAGGTCTCCGTCGAAGATGCCGGTGCCCCCGCCGCCCATGTCGAGGGTGTCGAGGACGGGGTCGAGGTTCTCCACGAAGACGCCGTCGGGGCCGACGGGGAGCGGGTCGGGTTGCAACCCGGCGCGGACGGCCGGCGGGACTTCCTGGTTCAGCGCGTTCTCGTTGCTTTGGGTCGTCAGCATCATCAGGTCGCTGTTGGGATTGCCCGGATCGACGGGCAGCACCGCGTACAACTGCTCGATCTTCACGCGCGCGACTCCCGGGTTTGGGCAATAGACGCGGTAGCAGACGCGGAAGAATCGGAGGTCGGCGATGGTCAGCATGCGCCACTGCGGCGGCAGGCCCGCGACGAAGTGATGCCCTGAGTAGTTGAAGAAGGAGAGGGCGGTGCGCGTCAGCCAGACGCGGTAAGTGCCGCCGGTCAGCGTGATGTGCTGGGCGATGAACCACGTCCAGTGGTGACGCCAGCAATCCATGACGAATCGGCGGTCGATGCCCCAGATGTGGCGGGCGCGGACGCTGCGGATGCAGAGTTGGAATGGGGGCTGCACGGGCGGGATTCCCGCGGCCTGGAGTCGGGCATTGAGTTGCGCGACCTCCGCGGCGGTGGGCGCGTCTTCTTCGATGATGCCGAAGTCGACGGGGGCCATGCCGGGGAAGACCTGGTCAAACTCGTCGCGGACGGTGGGGTTCATGGGGATCGGGCCCCCGAACGCGGTCTGCGGATCGATTCCCGGGATGCCGTCCGTATCGCGCGGCGGACCGATGACGATCTGACCCGGCGATGCGCCGACGACTTCGCCATTCTGGTCGAGCATCCAGCCGTGCATCTGGAGCGGGGTGTTGCCCTCGTCCATGTCGAGTTCGAAGCCGTCGATCCCGGTCGGCTGTTCGAGGAGGGCCTGGTGCTTCTGTCCGCCGAGGATTCCATCGGAGAGGATCGGGTCGGGGCCTGGGAGGCCATCGTTCTCGGCGACGACCTGGCCATTCTCGTTGACGAGCCACTCGACGATGACGCCCGGATTGAGTTCGACCATTCCGGGCGGAACGGTCATGGGCGTTTCGAAGATGCGCTGCTCGGCCGGGGGCAGGTCGAGGGAGGAGGCCGCAGTGGTTGCGATGGTGAAGCCGTTGGGATTGCCGGCTGTGTCCGGCATCTGCTCGAAGCCCGGCTCGCCGAGGAGGTGCATCTGGCCGTTCTCGTCCATGATCATCACGGCCTCGTTGACCTGGGTGGCAGGATTTGGGTCCGCCGGTTCCATCGGGGTGACGATCTCGAGGTGGTCCATTGTCATCTGGAACCGTGCGTTCAGGCCGCCCACGATGTTGCCGGGCGGTGCGGCTTCGAGCATGACGCCGTTGACCCACCCGGGCCAGAGGATGCGGTAGTGGGCGCGGAAGCGGCGGACATCGGTGCGCGAGAACCATCTCCAGATGCGCCAGATGCCCCGTCCGTTGGGGCTTTGGATCACGCAGTGGCCGTGGCAGGAGAACTGCTGGAGGGCGACGCCGGTGATCCAGACTCCCTCCGCGCGGCGCTTAAGCCAGATGCGTTGATCGGTGAGCCAGTTGTAGTGGCGGTACCAGCGCGCGATCTCGCGGCGGCGGTACTCGGTGCGCCACAGCCCGCCCCAGCGGTACTCCCAGACTCGCAGGATGAAAGTGGGCAGGTCCGCCCGCACCTCCTGCACGGTGCCGACGGGCGACAGCGCGGCACCGAGGATGATGGCGAGCGCCAACAACAGGTTCCGACGTTTCATGATGTGCCTCCTCCGAGACACGCGGCCTCGGATGCCCGATGCACGGGCGATGGTCCGGGTGACCGGCGCTTTCGCGCGCATTCGGCCTCCCGATGCGACAACTCCGACCGGCGACGTGCTCCGTCGCGACCGGCATCCCCGGCACCCTTGCCGACTCGGCGTGGGCGAGTTGGCCCAGCCGTCTCTCTCGCCTGGATGTGAGTTGGGCCATGCGCGGCCGGCACAGATTGACCAGATGACCCAGTTTCCTTCTCTTCACCTTCAATACACCAAGGCGGGAGCGAAGCAAGCGAGAAACGCTCAATTCGTTCTGTAGCGCAGCGTTTTAGTGCTGTTTTCCTAAGAGAACAGCCGACGGTTGGCGGGTCCGTGTCGGCTGCGCGGCAGACAGCGCCGGGATCGGTTCTGCACTCCGCCGCCGAGAGGCCGCACGGTTTGGCCGCGATGGCTCTTTCGATCGACCCTTCGCTCGGCCGCCCGCGCGACGAAACGGCCTGCCAATGGCCCCGCTCGGATTCGAACCGAGGACCAAGGGATTATGAGTCCCCTGCTCTATCCGCTGAGCTACAGGGCCGCGGGCGACCACGATAGCGTAGCGCGGCGTGCGCTATTCGCACGATGTGTTGAAATGGGCGAGGACCTCGCCGATGTCGGCGAAGTCCACAAAGCCGTCGCCGGTGGTGTCGCCGAGTCCGGTGGAGCCGAGGTACTCGGCACCCCAGTTGGTAAGCACGTTGGTGATGTCGGCGAAGTTGATGGAGAGGTTGCCGTCGGCGTCGCCGGGGCAGAGGCAGTCGGGGCGGCCGAAGAGGGCGAAGTTTGGTGAAATTGTCCCGCCAGCACGAATGAACCAACCACCTACGAGAACTTTGGGCGATTTCCTTCCCGCGCCGTCGGGATCGAATGAGGCCATTGAGTACACGTCCGTACCCCAGATTCGGGAAAAAAAGGTAAGGCCAGATCCAAGAGGACGCCACGGCTGCAGCAAGCCCGGGACGGCTTCCCACCGAGCGATGCCGCGGATCTCGATCGGGTCATTCATAACAAAGCTCCCGCCGACGACGACGGATGGCAGGCCTGGCCCAGCGTTGTCGAAATCCAAGACTGCCAGAGCACTGATCTGACCATTCAGAGATGGCGTAAGGGCCGACCATGATCCGCCCGAGCCTGATTGGGCCGGTAAGTACTGATAAACGCCATGCCGTCGCGCGCCACCCGCCGGCGCGAGATACCCTGCAGCGATAGGCCGGGTGGGCTCCGGCCCCATTTCGTCGGGGTCAAATCGCGCGAGCGCGATGACCCTGCCGTCCAGTCCTGATCCCATGGGCTCCCACGCTTGAATCTGCTGCGACCATTGCGCCACGCCGCCCGTCAAGACTCCAGCGACGGAGACAAAGTCTCCGCCCGCGACGACTGATTCGGGCGCGCCATCCGCGCCAGACCACGATAGCAATACGTTGATTTGTTTCGAGAATTCACCACCCATCGGCAACCATTGACCTTCAGAGCCGTCAAAGTCTCCTTGCCAAAGTGAGACGTGACCTCTGAATCCTTGACTCGCGCCGTAATACAGCGATGATGCAAAGACCAGCCGAGTGGGTTGGTCTCCGCCCGCGACTGGCTTCCACGGTGTGATTGCATCGCCCCAGGAGGCTGGATCTGGCGGTGGACCGATCGCGAGCCATCCGCCTTGGCTTTCATCACTCCATCGAACGATTGTATTTCCGGGCTCGCCGGCACCTCCCGGTACGGACCCAATTGCGAGCAACATCGGCGCCTCCGGTCCTTCGCTATCCACATCCAGTTCCGTGAAACCAAAAAAATGATTGGGTGAATCACCGAGGGATTCCCAAGCGCCCTGATCTATCTGGGCTGCCGGCGCATTCAGTGTCGCGGCACCCCAAATGTCTCCGTCGGGGCCGGAAGTGAAAGCACGCGCCACCACTTGGGGATCGGCGGGTCCCAGACCATCGCGGTCCCACGACGTGACTTCGCTGAACGGCCAAACCGGGCCATCGCCGAGCGTCCGCCACGCGCCGACGCCCATATCTGCGTCAGAATCAAATGTCGCTAGGCGCAAGGCGAGCTTGCCCTCGATTGTTGAGAAGTTGCCGCCGACCACCGCGCGGGGCAGCTTGGGACCGGATCCATCGGGGTCCCACGAGATCACGTCGTTGACATATTCCGCAAACTCTCGGAGCCAGGGTCGCCACGATGCGACCGGCTGCGCGAACTGATCCCACTCAAATACCGTCGAGTGTGTATCGTCCATGTAGACAAGATTCGAGAGTGGTGCAATCAGACGCGCGGCATCGGGTCCATCGCCGTCTTCGTCGTACACGATGAGGCGCTGAAAGGTGCTGAAGCCAAGCGGCATGAGCGTCCACGACGCTCCGGGGACTGGCTCCATATATGCGTGCTCGGCCGATTGCAGGCCGTCGTCTGACCGGAATCGAGTAGAAGCCCCGGCAAGGCGGGCAGGTGCCGGCCCGGCACCGTCAGGGTCCCATGTCGCCAACTTGCGCACATAATCGGTTGATGGTGGTCCGATCGCGACCCAGCCGCCATTGCTGTCATTCAGGTTCGGATCCCAACGCGCGGCGTTGGACCAGCCTTTCGCCCCGTCCAAGGCGAACCTACCTCCGATGATGAGTTGCTCGCCGTGCGCCCCATCGGCGTCTGGATCCCAGACTGTTGCCGCAGTCACGATCAATGACTCCGGTCCGAACCCGACCCATGCTCCCGCTCCGCCCGCAGCGTCAGGGTCCCATCGAGCCAACCCCCTTCCCCCGCCATCAGAGAGAGTAAACTGGCCACCTGCCACAACCTGGAGACGCATTGGTCCGTCGCCGTCCGGGTCCCACTTGGTGATCGCGAAAACCGTTCCAGGCAGACCTTGCCCGAACGGGAGCCAGTCACCGGCACCGCCATTAGCACTGGGATCCCAATGTGCGATCCGGTTGAGCGGTTGCTCGGCCGGGCCGGTGAAACTGCCGCCGATCACAACGTGTTGAGGCTGAGGTCCCGAGCCATCGGGGTCCCATGTCGTGATCGCTCTCATGCTTCCGGCCAATCCGAATCCGCTGCCAAGCGCATGCCACCCGCCTTGCCCGCTGTTCGAGGAGGGATCCCAGTACGCGATCCCGTCGACATCGGTGTCGCCCGCGAAGCGCATGTATCCCATCGCGACAACGCGTTGGGGCCCGGCCCCGTCGCCTTCCGGGTCCCACGAAACGAGTCCAAGGACCACATCATCGACGCCTGCCATCCCCCGATTCGGCCCGGGCATCCATTGCTCTTCGCAGGTCTGCCCGGATACCGGACTTACTGCTGCCACCAGCGCCGCGGCTACCCAAACCAAAGTGGGTATTACCGACACTCGCTCCGCCACTCGGCACGTCTTCATGGCCCGGATCCTCCGGTTGTCTTCGATCCAGAAGGCAGTCTATACGCAGGTATCGAAGCGACGCCTTACTTATCGTGCGGATTAGGCGAAATACCTATCTCGTCTCCCCCTTCGCCGGGTTGTGCCAGCGGCGGCCGTCGCGTGCGAGCATCTCGTCCGCGGCGTCAGGGCCCCAACTGCCGGCGCGGTAGGTTTGGATGCCCTCGCGCACGCGCGGTGAATCCAGCACCGGCTGGACGATGCGCCAGCCTGTCTCCACTTCGTCGCGGTGCTTGTAGAGGGTCTGGTCGCCGCGCATGGCGTCGAGCATGAGCGGGCCGTAGGCTTCGATGGGCTCGGCGTTGAAGGCCTTGGCGTAGTCGAGGTCCATCTTGACCGAGTCGATCTTGAACTTGCTGCCCGGGACCTTCGCCTCGAAGCGGAGCGAGACGCCGTCTTCGGGGGCGATGTTGATGATGATGCGGTTGGCGGGGCGGCCGCCCTCGGTGATTCCCCGGAAGAGGTCGATCGGGGGCTGCTTGAACTGGATCACGACCTCGGTGAGTTTGCGGGCCATCTTCTTGCCGCTGCGGACATAGAAGGGGACGCCGGACCAGCGCCAGTTATCGAAGTAGACGCGGAGGGCGGCGTAGGTCTCGGTGCGTTTCTCCGGGTTCACGCCTTCGAGTTCCTCGTAGCCTTTGCCCGTGTCTTCGTCCTCGCGGTTGCCGCTGGAGCCGTAGCGGCCGAGGACGCCGCTGAGGTGGGCCTCGGCCGGCTCGATGGGCCTCGCGGCCATGATGATCTTGATCTTCTCGCGGCGGATCGCGTGCTGGTCGTAGACGCTGGGCGATTCCATCGCGACAAGGGCGAGCACCTGGAGCAGGTGGCTCTGGATCATGTCACGCATCGCCCCCGCGGCGTCGTAGAAGTTGCCCGCGCGGCGGCCGACGCCGACGCTCTCGGCGGCGGTGAGTTGCACATGATCGACGAACTGGTTGTTCCAGACCGGCTCGAAGAGGGTGTTGGCGAAGCGCATCACGAGGATGTTCTGGACGAGTTCTTTGCCGAGGTAGTGGTCGATGCGGTAGATCGCTTCTTCCTCGAAGACGCGGCCAAGGTTGCGGTTGAGCGTGGCGGCGGACTCGACGTCCTCGCCGAAGGGTTTCTCGATGATGATGCGCTGCCACGGCATCGCACCGGGATCGATCGCGCACCAGCGGCGGCCCTCGAGGACCATCCCGGCGGCGCCGATCTGCTCGATGATGCCGGAATAGAGTTGCGGCGCGACGGAGAGATAGAAAAGGACGTTCGGCTGGTCGGCGGCGGGCTTGATCGTGCCGTGGCGCTTGGCGATGTCGTTGATGCGCTGCGCCATGGCGGGGTACATGGCGCTCTCGGTCGCGCTGCCGGGTTGGTAGTGGAGGCGCTGGGCGAAGTGGTGCCAGTGGGTGTCGTTGAAGTTGGCGACGTGCTTCTGCGCGTGCGGCTTGAGTTTGGCGCGCCACTCGTCGTCGGTCATGGGGGTGCGCGAGACGCCGAGGACACACAGCCCTTTGGGCAGGCGGTCCTGGTGGTCGAGTTCCATGAGCGCGGGGATGAGTTTGCGCTGCGTGAGATCGCCCGAAGCGCCGAAGATGACGAGGACGCAGGGATCGGGTTCGAGTGGTTGGGTCATGGGCGCTCCGGGGTTGGGTCGGAGTGATTATCGGCCATTTGGGATTGGGCATTCGGCTGGGGCCGAGGCGCTGGAACCCCGAACGCGAGTGAGCGGGTTTTTCGCGGTTTCGGCGGAGCGCAACGGGAACGTGCGAGCGCCCGTTACCCTTTCGACGAATCCCCTCCCTTGCGGTCGGGGTTCCAGGGCGCATCGTCAGATCGGAATGTCATCGATGTTCTCATCGGCCCAGGGCGGGGCTTCGGCTGAGGCTTCGCGTTCGGGGCCGCCGCCGTCGCGGTGGTCGGCGATGGGGCCGGTTTT
>JAGVLZ010000157.1 GCA_020054055.1 Phycisphaerales bacterium | reverse complement strand
GTGGGGATGGGGTGCTCCATGCGGCGGTCTACCGCGCCGCGGTCGCGAAACTCGAGCGCGAGCCGGTCGAGGACTTCCGCATTGACTTCGAGGACGGCTATGGAGTTCGCCCGGAGTCGGAGGAAGATGAATGCGCGGTGCAGGCGGCCGCGGAAGTCGCCGCGGGGATGAAGGAGGGCACGCTGCCACCCTTCATCGGCATCCGGATCAAGAACTTTGGCGCGGAGACGCACGCTCGGGGGATCCGCACGCTGGATCTTTTTCTGACGGCGCTCTCGCGGCTCACCTCGGGCAGGCTGCCGCAAAACTTTGTCGTCATGCTGCCGAAAGTGGTCTCGGCGCAGCAGGTGACGACACTGGTGGACCTCTTCGAGCTCTTCGAGGAGTCGGGGCTGTATCCGAGTGGATCGCTCAAGATGGAGTTCATGGTCGAGACGACGCAATCGGTCATCGACTCCTCCGGGCGTGTGCCGATCCCGGACTTTGTGCGTGCGGCGCGGGGGCGGTGCCTTTCGGTCGCGCTCGGGGTGTACGACTACACCGCGAGCATCGGCGTTACGGCGGGGAACCAGCGGATCGACCACGGCGCGTGCGACTTTGCGCGGCACATGATGCAGAACTCGCTGGGGGGAAGCGGGCTGTATCTCTCCGACGGCGCGACGAACATCATGCCCGCTCCGCCGAACAAGGCGCCGGAGGACGGCACGCTCACGCCGAAGCAGATCGAAGAGAACCGCGCGGCGATGCACCACGGCTGGCGTCTGCATTTCGAGCATGTGCGCCGGTCGCTCGCGCACGGGTATTTCCAAGGGTGGGACCTGAACCCCGCGCAGTTGCCGACGCGGTACGCCGCGGTGTATTCGTTCTTCAAGGAGGCCATGCCCGAGGCGACGGCGCGGCTGCGGAACTTTGTGGACAAGGTGGCCCGGGCGACGATCGCGGGGGGCGGGGTCTTCGACGATGCGGCGACGGCGCAGGGGTTGCTCACCTTCTTCATTCAGGGGCTGCGTCGGCGCGCCATCACCGAGGATGAGGTGGCGGCGACAGGGCTGACGGCGGAGGAGGTCCGCACGCGGTCGTTTGTCGAGATCGTGCGCAGCCGCGGCATGCTGAAGCAGTGAAGCACGGATCAGCGCTTGATCGTCGCCTCAATCAGGCCGTGGGGCTCGTCGATGGGGAGGAAGACCTCGTTTGCGTTCGTCATCTCGAAGGGCGAAAGATCGACGAGCAGGCAATGCTTGTTCGGGAGGGAAAGTGTGATTTCCGGGATCTCGGGGCACGCCATAAGCGCGGCCTCGCCCATTGCGTAGAGGGTTTCCTGCACGGATCGGCTGTCATGCGCGGCAAAGGCGTCGACCAGCGCGGTTCGGATCGCGCGGCGCGAGGCGTTGAAGTCAGCGGAAGGTGCGAGCGGCCACGTCGCGGTGACGGAGGTGGCCATGATCCGGTCGTCGGTCTCCTTGAGCGTTGTGAACTTGTCGCGCATGAAGGCGCTGAAGCCGGACTGAGCGGACTTCAGGAGGACCAGCCCGCGAAGGCCGGCGGTGACTCGCTCGCCCCCGCGCGCCGATTCGATGATGCACGTCGGGGTCTCGGGGCCGATGCGCTGGAAGGTGTGGCTGTGCGGCGAGCCTTGCGATTCGATCCGCTGCCACGCGGCCTCGATGATCTCGATCCGCGCCGAGTTCACATGCGGCACTGTTGAGACAAAGTGGCGGCCGAGCAAGAGCGCAAACAACTCGATGGAATCGATGGGGTCCGTCTTCGCCAGGGCGTAGACGGTGTTCTTCATCGTGTCGGTCGGGAGGACGCCCGCGTTGTCGCCCTTGGTGTGAGCGGTCGTGAACTCGCCCTCGAGGCCGATGTTGACGGAGAGTTCACGGATGTCGTGGCGCGCGGCGTTGCGCGAGACCTTCATCACGCGGACGAGGGACTTGCCGTAGCGGTTCCAGCCGAGCGATGCGGGCATGGGCTAAGTCCCCCTGTAGGTGCTGTAGCCGAAGGGGCTGAGGAGGAGCGGGACGTGGTGATGTTCGCTCGGGCTGGTGACGTCGAAGGTGATCTCGACGCTCGGGAAGAAGGCCTTGATGCTCTGCGAGTCGAAGTACGCGGCCACCGCGAAACGGAGGCGATGCGCACCCGCGATGAGTTCGCCCGCGCCGGGGAAGTCCGCGATCCTGCCGTTCGCATCGGTGCGAGCGGCGCCGAGGCGTTGCCACCGGCGATCCGGGCCGGCGCGTTCGAGTGTCACCTCGACGTTCGGCGCCGGCTTCCCGCGGGAGAGGTCGAGGATATGGGTGGTGATGCGGGTCATGGTTGCACCAGTTTATGGAGGCGCAGGCGCGTGATCTTCGCCTGTTCGCCTGCGGCGATTCGGAGTTCGGTTTCGGCGTCGTGATTGAGACGGATGTTGAGCGCTTCGAGCATCTCGTCGGCCGACTTGCCGGTGGCGCAGACCAGGAAGACGTGGCCGAACCTTGATTCGTACCGCGTGTTGCCCTGGGCGAGGGCGCGTGCGGTTTCGGCGGCTGCGGTGCTCGTGCCTGATTGCTCGGCACTCGCCCACGCCGCGGCCGAACCGTGCGAAGGGCTCGGGCGTTCGCCGATGCGCGGGTGGGCCGCGAAGGCTTCAAGCCAGTCGTTGGCGCTGAGCGTGTTCCAGACTTGATCGGCGGACTGCAACAGGATGTTGTCATCGCGGAAGGGGCGTCGCCGCATCATCCCTTCGACCCATGCTTTCGAGCCGCAGCAGCGGAGGAGCGCGGACCGGGCACCGGCATCGTTCAATGAATCGAGGTGCGCGGCGGGACCCTTCACGCGTGGTCTCCACCCGCCGGTCGGCCGAAGACGCGGAGGCGGCTCACGCCGCCATCGGGGTGGATATTGAGTCGGAGGTGCGTCACGGGGCTTGTGTCGAGCAGTTCGCGATCCAAGGAGCGTTCTTCGTGCGCGTTGAGTTTGGTGCGCGGCAGGAGTTCGCGCCATGCTGGGCCGCCGGCCGCGTCGGGACGGAGCAGCGCTTCGGTCGCGTTCGGGGCATCGCACACTTCGATGGTGCATGTATCGGGGTAGTTGCCCTTGAAGTGGTTGGTGTCGAGGAGGATGCGGTCGATGGAGCCGCGGCGGCCGAGGCGGATGACCACCCAGTCGTACCCCGGTCCTCGGCGGCGCTTGGTCTCCCAGCCGTCGCCCATGCACTCGGAGCGGCCGGGCATGATGAGATTGCGCGGCTCGCTGAAGAATGCGTCGCTGCATCCCATCGGTTGCCCGCCGTGCTCGACGGCGATGAGGTCGATCGGTTCGCCTCGCGCGAGGATCGACTTCCAGTCGGGGATCACCTCGCCGAAGGCGCGGAAGCGAGCGACGCCGCCGTCGGGGAAGATGTTCAGGCGGAGGTGGGTGCAGCGCGCGGCGCTGGTGACCTCGATCTTGTTCTCGAAGTGCGGCTCGACCTTGGTGCGGGGAAGGAGTGCGCGCCATTCCGCCTGTTCGGCGAGTTCGCCGCCGGGAGTGTTCGGGCCGGCTTCGCACGCGTCGATGGAGACCGACTCCGGCGCGTTGCCCTTGAAGTGATTGGTGTCCACGGTCGCGCCTCGCACGATTCCCGGCAGCCCGAGGCGGATGATGCACCAGTCGTTGCCCGGCGTGCGCTTGCGGCGTGATTCCCAGCCGTCCATCCACTTGCCGCGGTCGGTGTACTTGCCCTCGATGAAGACGCCTCGCCCCGGTTTGAGGAGGTTCTCCTTTTCGGCGAAGAACTCGTCGCTGGCGAGGAGGGCGCGCCCGCCGGTGCGTTCGGCTGCGAGGTCGATGAGTTCGGTGAATCCGATCACGATGGCTCCCGCTTCAACCATGCTCCGGCTCGGTTGCATGTCGAGCGGCGCGATGGAGCATCCGCCGCGTCACTCGAAGACTCGCTCAGTGGCGGCTTCTCGAAAACCCATTTTCCACGGACCATGGTGCGCTCGACGGTACCCCGAAGAGTTCGACCCTCATAGGCGCTGAATGGATGCTTGTGGAAGAGCCCGTTGCCTCGCACGATGAACTCCGAGTCGGGTCGCCAGATCACGAGGTCGGCATCATATCCCTCGGCGATTCGTCCCTTGCGGTGATCGAGGCCGGCGAGACGCGCGGGGGCTTCGCACATCCAGCGTGCGAGGTCTTCGAGCGTGAATCCGCGCGCGGAGGCGGCGGTCCACGTCGCGGGGAGTGAGACCTGGAGCGAGGCGATGCCTCCCCAGGCGCGCGCGAAGTCCCCGGTGTCGAGGCACTTCCCCTCGGGGGGCGACGGGGAATGATCGCTCGCGATCAGGTCGATGTCCCCCGAGCGGAGCGCGACCCAGAGTCGCTCGCGGTTGTCGCGCTCTCGGATGGGCGGGGCGCACTTGAACCGCGTCGCGCCGTCGGGGATGTCCTCGGAAGCGAAGGTGAGGTAGTGCGGGCAGGTTTCGACGGTCATGGGCAGTCCGCCGGAGCGAGCATCGCGGAGCGCGGCGAGTGCATCGGCGCTCGCGAGGTGGACGATGTGGGCGCGGAATCCGAACTCGTTGACGAGCCGGATGATGAGTTCGATGGCGCGCTGCTCGGCCTCGCGCGGGCGCGAGGCGAGGTGGGCCGAGTGCTTGCGTTCGCTGCCGGGGGGGA
>JAGVLZ010000097.1 GCA_020054055.1 Phycisphaerales bacterium | reverse complement strand
CTCTTCCGATCTGCCTCAAGGTCAGCCCGCTGGGCCTCGGCACCGTCAAACTCGGGCGCAATCGCGCCGTCAAATACCCCGGCGGCCCGTTCGTGCTCCCGACGGATGTGCAGGCCGCCGACCTGCTGCGGCTCGCGCAGAAACTCGGCATCACCCTCCTCGACACCGCCCCCGCCTATGGCGAGGCGGAGGAACGCATCGGGCGCATCATCGGCTCCTGCGGCGGACGCGACCGATGGACACTCATCACCAAGGCGGGCGAGGAGTTCGACCCCGCCACCGGCGAATCCCGCTACGACTTCTCACCCGCCGCGATCACCGCGAGCGTCGAGCGCTCTCTCCGCCGATTGAAAGCAAACAACTTCGATGCCGTGCTGCTCCACTCCGACGGCCGAGACAAATGGATCCTGCAAGAGAGCGGCGCGCTCGACGCACTCGCGCGGCTGAAGAAAAAAGGAATGATCCGCGCGATCGGTATCTCGACCAAGACACTCGAAGGGGCGATGCTCGCGGCGACCCTTTGCGATGCCATCATGGTGACGCTCAACGCAACCGACCAATCAAACCTCCCCGCGATCCGCGCCGCGGCGGAGCGCGGCGTCGGCGTCCTCATCAAGAAGGCGCTCGCCAGCGGGCTCGAGCCCGCCGGTTCCGCCCTCCGTCTTTGCCTCGCCGAGCCTGGCGTCTCCTCCGTCATCGTCGGCACGCTCAACCCGTCACACCTCGAGGCCAACGCCCGCGAAGCCGAGCGGGCTGGACATTGCTGACAAGGCGGGGGGCCGGGGCCTGTCAGCAACAACTTCGACGGCCTGCCCCCCGCTCGGCGGCAGGTTGCCCATGTTCCGGGTCGTGGCCCCGGGGGCGCGTGCCATTCTCGCGGGATCACCTTTCCCCGCGCTGCGTATGGCGTATGGTTGAGGCGGCCGTGGTCACGCTGGCTATTCCGATCCCGGTGCGTGCCACGCTCCGTGCCGGTCCTCTTCGAGAAAGGATGCCCACATGACCACCCGTCGCGTGCTCGCAGTGCTCGGATTGCTCGCCTCGGCCTCAGCCGCCGGCGCCCAGGTTATTCACGTCCCCTTCTGGCCGATCAACGGCGACTCGGCGAACGACTGGTTCGGCACCTCCGTCAGCGGCGCGGGAGACGTGAACAACGACGGCTTCGACGACCTCATCGTCGGGGCCAGCGAAGACGACACCAACGGCTCAAACTCCGACAGCGCCCGCGCCTTCAGCGGCGCGACCGGCGCGATCCTCTACACCTTCAACGGCGATTCGGCGGGAGATAACTTCGGCATCTCCGTCAGCGGCGCGGGGGACGTGAACAACGACGGCTTCGACGACCTCATTGTCGGGGCGCCCACCGACGACAACAAAGGCGGTAACTTTGGCAGCGCACGCGTCTTCTTCAGCGTCGTGCTTCCTGCCCCACCCACCCCCTGCCCCGGCGACGCGGACAACAACGGCACCGTGAACTTCGCGGATATCACCGAGGTTCTCACCTTCTGGGGACAGACCTGCCCGTGAGCGCGGGCTTCGCGTCGATCGGCCCCCCGCATTGTCAGCGGCAGCACCTCTTCACGCCGGAGGCCCACCACGGCGGGTAAACTCTGGTCGTCCGTAGGCACCCCCGGAATGGTGGAGTCCTCGACACCCCCGCACAGAACCACATGAAATCCTCTTCTCTTCTGACCCCGCCGAGGTGAAGAACTGCTGCTGACGGCCCGGGGGTGCCCGCTCCGTCAGCAGCAGGTCTTCACGCCGGAGGCGTGGTCGTTCGTAGGCAGGGGTGGAGTCTTCGACACCCCTGCACACCGCGCCCCCGAAGACCTCTTCACCCCGCCGGGGTGATCGTCGATCTGTGTTCGTTCCCACGACCACCCCCTCCGGGGTGAAGATGTATTTTTCGCTAACTGTTCCGGGGGTGTCGAAGACTCCACCGCCGGCTACGAACGATCACCCCTTGCGGGGTGGGAACCAGCAACAGCACTTTCGGGCTGTTGTTGCTGACAGACGCCGGGCCCCCCGCCCCGTCAGCATTGACCGGCTCGGTGCCGGGTGAACCATACGGCGCGGCCGGGGGATGGCAAGCGGATTCTCACCACGCCGCGCACATTCGCGCACAAACAGGGTGATGGTCGCGCGATGGGCGATGATGCTGCTGCCCCGGGGGCCCCCCCGCCCAGCAGCATCATCACGAGCAGGTCGTATCCTCCACCCATGCCCTTCACCGTCACCGAGTTTCAGCCGACTCCCAACCCCAACGCGCTCAAGTGCATCCTCGACAAGGCGATCCGCGAGCGCGAGCAAGGCCCCGGCTCGTTCCGTAGCGCTGAGTCCGCCGCGAGCGACCCCGTCGCCGCCGCGCTCTTCGCTGTGCCGGGGGTCACCAACCTGCTCATCAACGAGAACTGGATCACGGTCAACAAGGATGCGCGCGCGGAGTGGAGGCCGCTCCGGGCCGAGATCAGCCGAGTATTGGCGGGGCTGCCCTGATGCGGCGCGACCAGCGCATCGCCCGCGCCCTCGTGGATTGGTTCGCCGTGAACGCCCGCGACCTCCCTTGGCGCGCCATCGACCCTCGCCTCAAGCGGCGCGACGCCTACCGCTCGCTCGTCTCGGAAGCGATGCTCCAGCAAACACAAGTGTCGCGCGTCCTCGAAAAATACTCATCGTTCATCGCGCGCTTCCCCGATGTGCGCCGCCTCGCCCGCGCCGATGAGCAGTCGGTCCTCGCCGCGTGGTCCGGGCTTGGGTACTACCGGCGTGCCCGGAACCTGCACCGCGCCGCGAAGATGATCGTCGAGGAGTTCGGCGGCGAAGTGCCCCGCGACATCGGATCGCTGCGCCGACTGCCTGGAGTGGGCCGCTACACAGCCGGGGCGATCGCGAGCATAGTCTTCGGCGACGCCGAGCCGCTGGTCGATGGAAACGTGCAGCGCGTGCTTCTCCGCGTCGAGGGACGCGAGATGAAGGAAACGGAACGGGCGCGCGAGGCGTGGGTCAGGTCGCGCGCGGATCAACTGGTGAAGGCGACGAACGACCCAGGCGCGATGAATGAAGCAATGATGGAACTCGGCGCGACCATCTGCACGCCAACGAATCCTCGCTGCAAGGAGTGCCCGCTCGCGAAGGTGTGCGTCGCGCGGCGCGAGGGAGCGCAAGATCGAATCCCGCGGCCGTCGAAGCAGGCTCCCAGACGCGACGTGTTCCACTCCGTGGTGGTGATTCGATTGCGCGGGCGCGTGCTGGTGGAACAGAGGCCGTCAACGGGGCTGTGGGCAAACATGTGGCAGCCGATCACCATCGAACGCGATGACCGCCCAGCAACGCGCGCGGAGATCGTCAGAGCGCTCCGGCTGAACGCCGCCGCCGCCGCGCAGCGGTTCGATCACATGACCAGCCATCGGCGTGTGCGGTTCGAGGTGTGGGAGGGACGGACCATGGGAACAAAGCCCGCACGCGGCGTCTGGGTGACGGAGAAGAGGCTCGACAGCCTCCCGATAGGCAACCCGCAGCGGCGGATCCTAAAAAGCAGTGGCCGCAGAGACGCAGACGGGGAAATGCGGAAAGCGCAAAGTGAAAACTAGGGCACTGAACCCCGAACCCCCCTCCGCCCTTTCTTCTCTCTGTCCTCCGCGCCTCTATGGTGAATGATTCTTCTTCTTCGGCACGAGAATCAAGCCCCGACTGGCCTGTTCCGGGGGTATCGGCTACCCTTCTCTCCCCACTCACGCCCACCGGCACGGCCCCGGTGGGCTCCCGAAAGATTTCGAGGCGTGTCGCCTCGAACGGGATTGCTCGGCCGGAATACGGAATGTCCGCCCTCCCGGGGTCGCGGACGGATCGTGCGAGCCTTGCCATTCGCGCGGGGCTCGCGAGGACACCTAGAAGCACATGATTGATGAAACTCTGATCGCCTCGCTCGGCACCGCCGACGCGGAGGCCGAGGCACTCCTTCGCTCGCACCTCGGTTCCGCGGACAACATGACCGGTCTTCTCGAAAAGATCGGCACGACCCTCGAACCCGACTCGGTTCTCACCGGCACCATCGTCGGCATGGCCGGCGACGACGTCGTCATCGACGTCGGGTTGAAGTCCGAGGGACTCATCCCCAAGGAAGAGTTCGACGAAGGAACGATCATCCCCGGCACCGAGATCCAGGTCGTTCTCGAATCGGTGGAGGGCGAAGGCGGCCTGATCCAACTCTCGAAGCGCAAGGCCGACCGGATCATCAACTGGAAGCGCATCGTCGATTCCACCCGCGAGGGCGACGTGGTCACCGGCCGCGTGATGAAGAAGATCAAAGGCGGGCTCCTCGTCGATATCGGCGTGCCCGTCTTCCTCCCCGCGTCGCAGGTGGACATCCGCCGCCCGGGCGAGATCGGCGAGTACATCGGCCGCGACGTCCGCGCCGAAGTCCTCAAGATCGACGAGCAGCGCCGCAACATCGTCATCTCACGCCGCAAACTCATCGAGACCGAGCGCGAGACCGCCAAGAAGCGCCTCCTGGGCACCCTCAAGGAGGGCCAACTCATCAAGGGCAAGGTCAAGAACATCGCCGACTTCGGCGCCTTCGTGGACCTGGGCGGGATCGACGGCCTCCTCCACATCACCGACATGTCCTGGGGCCGGATCAACCACCCCTCCGAGATGCTCAAGATCGATCAGGAGGTCGAGGTCAAGGTCCTGAATATCGACATGGAGAAGGAAAAGATCGCCCTCGGCCTGAAGCAGAAAGAGGCTTCGCCCTGGGAGGAGATCGAGAAGAAGTACCCCGTCAACTCCCGCGTCAAGGGCTCCGTCGTCAACCTCATGTCCTACGGCGCCTTCGTGCGTCTCGAAGACGGCATCGAGGGGCTCGTCCACATCTCCGAGATGTCGTGGACGCGCCGCATCAATCACCCCTCGGAACTCCTCGCCGCGAATCAGGAAGTCGAGGTCGTCGTCCTCGACATCAACAAGGACAAGCAGGAGATCTCGCTGGGAATCAAGCAGACCGAGGTCAACCCTTGGGAACTCGTCGCCGAGAAGTACCCGCCCGGCACCATGATCGAGGGCAAGGTCCGCAACCTCGCCAACTACGGCGCGTTCGTCGAGATCGAGCCCGGCATCGACGGCCTGCTCCACGTCTCCGACCTCTCCTGGACCAAGAAGGTCGCGCACCCCAGCGAGGTCCTCAACAAGGGCGACAGCGTCAAGTGCGTCGTCCTCGAAGTGGACCGCGAGAAGCAGCGAGTCGCCCTCGGCGTCAAGCAACTCACCGAGGACCCGTGGCTCCGCGCTATCCCCGGCGCGTACAAGCCCGGCATGGTCGTCCGCGGCAAGGTGACCAAGATCACCAACTTCGGCGTCTTCGTCGAACTCGAAGAGGACCTCGAGGGGCTGCTCCACATCTCTGAACTCGCGGACCACAAGGTCGAGAACCCGCACGACGTGGTCAAGCAGAACGAAGAGGTGGACGTCAAGATCCTCCGCGTCGACGTCGCCGACCGCAAAATCGGCCTCTCGCTCAAGCGCGCCCAGTGGGGCGCGGTCGAAGAGGCCCGCGCCGAACGCGCCGAGAAGGGCACCAACTTCCCGACCCGAGGCGGCATGGACAGCGAGCACGGGGCCATGGGATCCGACAAGATCTCCCTCTGAGCCGCGCGATTCCCTCGAACAACGAAGCCCACGCGACCGTTCGCGTGGGCTTTTTCTTTCGACAGAATCACCGGCCTCAACGCCAGTATCATCCGGGCGATGGACCTTCAAGAGAGGCAGGCGCTCAGCACATGACCGCGAACGTCAGCAGCGTCAGCAGAATGATCTTCCGCTGGTTGTCCGACAGCGTGAGCATGGCGGCGGCGAGATGGTTCAGTCGTGCGTGCATGGGTCGGTCTTCAGTTGTCCGAGAGAACAAGGGGCAACCGGCGTGCCAGGCGATGCGCCATGTTCCGATCCCCCTTATTCCCACGGCGGAGAGGGCTACGAGGACCGAGAACCCAGGCCTTGGAGTAACGGGGTTGTCACAGGACAACGCGAGCCGTGGCGACCGATCGACGACGGCACGGGCACCACGACGTTATCGCCCCAGCCCGCGATTGCTGCTGAGCCTGTTGCTCCTGTCGCAACCCTGCATCGCCGCCGACGCGCCCCCACTGCCGGCCGCCGCCGATTGCATCGCGACCTTTAACACGCTGGAATCCTGGGTCCGTGCATGGGACGTCTCGCACGAAGCAAGCCCCATCGACCCCGCCGGCACGACCGGCGCGTGCGTCACGCTCCGCCT
>JAGVLZ010000039.1 GCA_020054055.1 Phycisphaerales bacterium | reverse complement strand
GTGATGGCCGGCGCGATCCGCATGGCTCCGCTCCTTTGTAGAGCAGAACGAATCGGCGAGAAATATGTTGCATCAATACTGAAACATTACACTAGCGCCACGAACTCTGGCGAATGGAAGTGCGGATCGAGTCTCGGCTTCACATCGCCCCGTCGGACTGCAAAGCAGCCGTCGGGGCTCAGACGAAAAAAGATTCAGGCCTCCGTTCAAAAAATCGGTACTGACCAAGGATGCCGGTGCCAGTCGCTACGCGTCGCGATTTTTCCTGCCATTCCTCGCCCCCCCCCCCGTGAGCGGTCGCCTTCTCGAACGTCACTTCAACATCAAAAAAATCGGTGGAGTGGACTTCCACCTTGCGCCGTCCGTTCTCGGATTTGGTTGTGACGCGGGCGGTCTTGCGTCCCGTGGCGTCGAAGCCGATGTTGGCGGGGGTGGCCATGAAGATGGCGTCGTCGTCGTCGGGCTCTTCGTTTTCGGCGCGCTTGCGGAGGAAGACGACGCTGGCCTTGACACCCGCGCCGGCGTGCTGGAAGGCTTCCTGCGGGAGCGATACGACGGCGAGGAGTTGGAAGTGGGCGAGGAGCCAATCGCGGACGCCTTGCAACGATGAGTTGGTGAGGATGCCGTCGGGGAGGACGATGGCGGCGCGGCCGGTGCCGGGCTTGAGGAAGTGCCAGACACGCTCGCAGAAGAGAACTTCCGTCTTGATGCTCTTGCGGGCTTTGAGCGATTTCTTTCCGGCTTTGTGGTCGCTCAGCATCTCGCCCGCCGAGCCTTCCGGTTGCTCACCCTTGCCGATGTAGCGGAGGAGTTCCCAGCCTTCGAGGTAGGCCTTGCCCTTCTCGGATTCCTTGACCATGGCGCCGAAGGGGGGATTGGTGAGGACGAGGTCGAAGGCGTTCTTCTTGACGCGGGGGTTCTGTTTCCAGATCTCGCCGAGGTTTTCGAGGGCGTCGAAGCCGACGATGTTGGTGTGGCCGTCGTCGTGGAGGATCATGTTCATCTTGGCGACGCGGCTGATCTCGTCGTTGATCTCGATGCCGAAGAGGCGTTTCTCGGCGAAATCGTGCCAGTAGCGGTAGTGTTCGTTTGAGCCTTCATCGTGGAAGTCGAGGCCTTTGTGGCGGACGTAGTCGAGGGCGTAGAGGAGGAAGCCTCCCGAGCCGCAGGCGGGATCGAGGACGATGGATTCGTTGTCGGGGGCGAGCATCTCGACGCAGAACTGGATGATCTCGCGCGGGGTGAAGTATTGGCCGAAGTCTCCCTTGAAGAAGCCGTCGAGGAACTGCTCGAAGGCGACGCCCTTGGTGTCGAGGTCGGTGGCGTTGAAGTTGATGCCTTCGAGGTGCGAGACGCACATCTTCAGCGTGGCGTCGTCGATGCGGATGGGTTCTTTGAAGACTTCGGGGTCGCGTTCCTGGGCTTCGGAGTAAATCGCCTTGATGCGGCCGGCGAGAGCGGAGGCGGGCTCATCGGTCTTGATTTGGAAGTCGTAGGGGTCGCCCTTTTTGCGTTGGGCCTTTTCGTCGCGGACCTTGACGAAGATGATCTTGCAGAACTCGCCGAAGGCGGCGGGGGGCGAGAGTCGGCCGCCGCCCCAGAGGGTCTGGTGGCATTTCTTAATGGCGGCGATGAGTTCGCCCTTGCTGACGGGCTGGATATCGAGCCATTCCCTGCTGACGCCCTTGCGGTACTTCCATTGGGGCGGCTTGCCATAGTCGGCGGGGAGGTCGGCGATGATGTTCTTGTCGCGTTCGAGCGCACCGAATTTTTCAGAACAATCGAAGAATCGCCGCGTGTTGCCCGCGACGACACCGACGTATGCGGCGCGGAACTTGGCGGCGTTTCCGTTGCCCCAGGCCTGTTCGACGGCTTGAGTGAACTCGGCGTCGCTGATGGATTCCGGCTTACATTCGATGACGGCGAAGGGGCGTTTGCGGTCGTCGTCCCTGAAGACGACCAGATCGGCGAAGTCGCTGGGGGAGCGGTCGGGGACGGTGATCTCGACGCCGATGCGTTCGGGGGGATAGGCGTAGCGATAGATGAGTTCTGCGTAGAACTCGGCGCGCACTTTTTCCTCGGGGTCGGACCATCGCTCGAAGTGGCCGGTGGCGGCGTAGACGATGCGCTCGGCCTTGCCGGATTTTTCGAGACGGAGGTGTTTGTCCTGGAATGCACGCTCGACGAAGGTGGTATCGGAGGGCATGGGGTCAGGATACCGAGCGATCGGCCTGCAAGTCCTGCTTTGGGAATGCGGATGGGGTTGCGCCCGGGCGCGTGGACTTTGGGGATGTCGCGCATGTTCTTGCGAACTTCGGCGCGGTGGACGAGTCGGGGCTGGGGATCGGCGATGCGGATTGCAGCGGGCTCGTGGACTTCAAGGATGTGATGGCGGTGCTGTCGAACTTTTTGGAGGAGTGTCCGTAACGTTCGCGGCGCGCCCCCTCCGCCCTCGAAGACTCGGGCACCTCCCCCGGTTGGACCGGGGGAGGAGGCTATTTGACTGCGCCGAGCATTGCGGCGATCGCGGCTTGCGCTAACGCGGCGTCGTTCATGATCGAATCGAACTCGACTCGGACGACGCCGAAGCGGGCGCGGATGTGGAGGCCGCGGGGATCGACGCCGACGCAGACGGGGTCGGGGACTGGAACTCCCGCGAAGCGCTGGCAGACCTTGGCGAGTTTCGATTTGTCGGCGTTCAGGAGTTTGCAGAGGGCGGTTTCGTGCGCGACGAGCGGGTTGGGGAGGGTGAGGGCGTCGCCATCGAAGACCCAGGGGCCGTGGCGGGCGCTATCGATCCAGAAGGTGGCCCAGCGGACGTGCTCGGGCTCGCCGTGGTAGGCGAGCCAGCGGTCGGTGGCGAGGGACTCTTCGCATTCCTCGGCGGTGATGAGGAGTTGCAGTGCGTCGACCGTTTCTTCGGGGACGTGCAGAACGAGATCGGTCGTGGTGCAGACGGCGACGGGGACGCTGGCGACGAGACGGCCGTCTTTCGGGTCGATGATGTACTTGATGGTGATGGCGCGCTCGTCGAAGAGGAGGCGGCCCTCGGGGTTCGCGTTGAAGACGGCGCGCGCGTGCTCGAGGGCTTGGGAGTCGGGGTCTTGGGGGTCGGGGGGGTTCATGGGGGAAGGGACCAGGGATCAGGGATCGGGGACCAGAGAGGTCGACGATGGCGGCGACGCGGCGGGGTCGGCGCGGGGGAAGAGACTCTCGCCTTTTGTGACGCGCGTGCCTGGCTTGAGTCTTCCCCATTGGCAGAGTTCGGAGAGAGGAAGCGAGGCTTGACCACGGGATTCGCGTTGCTCATCCCGTGCGTGGTCGCTTATCGGTGCTTGTCCGAAGCGTTGGAGAACGTCGGCCATCTTTGAGGGCATGGCGCAGGAGAGGAGGGTGGCGGCGAGGCGGAGGGCTTCGGCGCAGTTGTAGAGGACGGAGCCGACTTCGGGCATGCGCGTGGGGTCTTTCGCCATGCGGAAGGGTTCGGTGGCGACGATGTAGGCATCGACGCGCTTGGAAAGGAACATGCCTGCGCTGAGCGCGCCGGCGAGGTCGAAGCGGTTCATGCCGTGGGTTGCGGCGTCGAGGGCTGCTTTGGCGAGGG
Organism: Phycisphaerales bacterium; assembly: GCA_020054055.1. Lineage (GTDB taxonomy): Bacteria > Planctomycetota > Phycisphaerae > Phycisphaerales > UBA1924 > JAEUIV01. Next base: position 3,762 of record JAGVLZ010000039.1, on the reverse strand, counting down.
CGGGCCAATCGTGGTCGGCGTGGTCGTTGAGGCCGCGCGATTCGGGGACGGAGCCGCCGAAGTATTTCTCGATCATGTTCAGCACGCGGCTGGCGGCGTTGCCGATGCCGTTGGCGAGGTCGGCGTTGTAGACCTCGATGAACTTCGCGTGCGAGAAGTCGGCGTCGGTCGCTTCGATCGGCCCCTGCGTGAGCATGAACCAGCGCCACGCATCGACGGAGTAGGTGTCGCAGTAGGCGTGGATGGTTTCGAGGTCGATGAAGTTGCCGAGGCTCTTGGACATTTTGCGGCCTTCGCGGATCCAGAAGGAGTGGGCGTAGACGCAGTGGGGGGTGGGGAGATTGAGCGCCATCAGGAGCGCGGGCCAGATGACGGCGTGGAACCAGAGGATCTCTTTTCCGATGGCGTGGATTTGGGCGGGCCAGAAGTTGGCGGCCACGGGATTCGCGGACTCATCCCGAGCGTTGGGGGGGGCGAGCAAGTTCAATGCGGTGATGTAGTTAAAGAGCGCGTCGATCCAGACGTAGGTGACATGCTTGCCGGTGGGGTCGATGTCTTTGGGGAAGGGGATGCCCCATGAGAAGTTGGTGCGGCTGACGGGGACGTCCTGAAGACCCATCTTGAGTCGGCCCAGCACTTCGTTGCGGCGGCCTTCGGGGCGGACGAAGTCGAGGTTCTTGTCGAAGAACTCTTCGAGGCGCTTCTGGAAGGCGCTGAGGCGGAAGTAGTAGTTTTCTTCCTTGGCTTTGATGAGGGGCTGGCCGTTGAAGGCTTTGTAGTCCTTCTCGCGCGCCTGGTTGTCGGTGACGTACTCCTCCTGGCCTTCGTCGTACCACCCCTCGAAGGTGCCGAGGTAGACGTCGCCTGATTTGATGAGCCTTCGGAGCGCTTCCTGGACCTGCGCTTCGTGGGCGGCGTCGGTGGTGCGGATGAAGTGGTCGTGGGTGCAGTGGAGGAAGTCGAATGCGGCCTTGAAGTGATCGGCGTTCTCGTCGGCGAGTTGCTTGGGGGTGACGCCCTTTGCGGCGGCGGATTTTTCGACCTTTTGGCCGTGCTCGTCGGTGCCGGTGAGGAAGTAGGTGGGGCGTCCGGCGGCGCGCATGAACCGCGCGGCGCAGTCGGCGAGGAGGGTGGTGTAGCAGGAGCCGACGTGGGGTCGGTCGTTGACGTAGTAGATGGGGGTGGTGATGTAGTAGGGCTTTGTTCCGGGCATCGGGTGATTGTACGGGGGGAGCGCCGGGCGAAGGATGCACGGATTCGATCGCACGCGGCACACAATCCAAAGGATTGCGGTCACACCGCCGAGCGGTTGACGCTGTCCTTGGAACGTGAGGCTCTCTCTCTCCGAGAGTGACCCACGCTATTTTTCCAAGGAGCGTCGCCATGAATCGGACCCATGCACTGGCTTTTTCATCGGTTGTGTTTGCGTTGTCGGTCGCGGTGCGCGGCGGGGACCTGAACCCGCCTGTCGGTCCGGTTGCGGAGACGCACAAGACGCTGACGGAGGTTGAGCCGCGGAGGCCGATCGGGCAGGAGAACGTGCCCTTTGTGATCTCGGCGCCCGGGTCGTACTACCTGACCGGGCCTCTGGAGCCGACGGCCGCGGGGCAGACCGCCGTCACCATCGCTTCCAGCGAGGTCACGCTGGACCTGAGCGGCTTCTCGATCCGCAACTCGCCCGTCTTCGCGTTCACCACCGGCGTCCTGGTCTCGGGCACCCGCTCGAGCATCGCGGTCTCGAACGGCGTGGTCCGCGGCACGACCACCAACGGCATCAACACCTCCGCCGCCGTCGATGCCGCCCTCACCGATCTCCGCGTCAACTCGTGCGGGAACAACGGATTTCTCACGGGTCCGAGCACGATCCTGACTCGGTGTACCTCGTCGAACAACTTCTTCGACGGTTTCGAGACCGGCGCGAACAACTCGCTCAGCGACTGCTCCGCTTTCTCGAACGACGGGGTGGGGTGCGACCTCGGCCTGTCGAACTCCGCGCGCGGCTGTACCGCCTCGGCGAACCTGGGGCGGGGATTCGACGCCGGCAATCGAAGCACTTTGACCGCCTGCACCGCCGACGGCAACGGCGGGATCGGCATCTTGACGGGTACGGGATGCGTGGTGGCGGATTCGACCGCCGCCGGCAACGGGGCCGAGGCGGGGATGTTCCTCGGAAACGCGAGCACGGCCCGCAACTGCACGTCGCAGGGCAACTCGGGGGGCGGGTTCGATTCCTCCTCCGCGGGGCTCTCCTCGTTCACGAACTGCACGGCGCTCTCGAACGGCTCGTTCGGGTTCAATCTCTCCGACTCGTCCACCGCCACCGGCTGCACCGCCTCGTTCAACACGACGGACGGGTTTGTCGCGTCGGCCGACGCGGTGATGACCGATTGCACCGCGACGTTCGATGATGGCGAGGGGTTCGCGGTCGGCTCGACCTGCACCCTGAGCGGCTGCACCGCCTCGAACAACGCCTCGTTCGGATTCGATGTCGGCGAGGCGTGCGAACTTTCGCGGTGCATCGCGCGGAACAACGGCTCGTCCGGGTTCAACCTCGGGACATCGTCGCGGGCTTCGGACTGCATGGCCCGGGACAACGACGGCGATGGGTTCTTCACCGCGGAGAACTGCTCCCTGACCGATTGCACCGCGCACTCGAACGACGGCGGAGTCCAGACCGGCGACGGATTCACGCTCGCGGAAGGGTCGAGCACGGTCGGCTGCACCGCGACCGCCAACGCCGACGTGGGCTTCGAGTCGTTCGGCCGGAATCTGATCGTGGGCTGCGTCTCCAAGGACAACCTTTCGTTCGGGATGCGGATCTCGAACAACGGGAGCCGGGTGGATTCGTGCCTGATGCGCGGCAATGGCACCTTCGACCTCCGCGTCGACGGGGCCAACAACCAGATCATCCGCAACCGGTGGAGCACGTTCACGACCGCTATTTTCAACGCGGTAGGGGACATCCAGAACGCGACCGACAACTCCAACTTTCACCTCGACCAGGCGTGGGCGAACTTTGATTTCTGATTCGGCGCTCAAGGGGCTTCGGGGCGGGAGCATCCGCCTCTTCGCTCGAAGACTCGCTCAGAGGCGGCTTCCCTCGCTCCCGACGATCAAGCGGAAGGGTTGAGCGGTGCCGGTCCAATTGTTGCGATGGTGATCTCGCCTTGCTTGCGCTGCGCGAGGTGCGCGTTCACCTGGTCGAGGGTGATGGCGTCGATGGCGTGGGTGAGTTCTTCGAGTGAGCGTGTGCGGCCGAGTTTCCACCAGTCGCGTGCGAGGGCGTTGGCGCGGGCGGCGCTGCTCTCGCCGCTCATGACGAGTTTGCTCTTCATGCCGATGACGGCGCGCTGGAACTCGTCCTTTGTGATGCGGCCATCGGGGGTGAGAATGCGTCGCAGTTCGGCCATGAGGACATCGAGGCTCTGCTGGGCTTTGTCGGGGGTGGTGCCGACGTAGGCGGTGGTGCGGCCGTACTTCGCGTCGGCGGCGTAGGAGGCGTAGACGCTGTAGCAGAGGGCGCGTTTCTCGCGCACTTCGGTGAAGAGGCGCCCGGACATGTCGCCCGAAAGGGCGGCGGTGGCGATGCGCTCGGGCCAGCACCCCGCGTCGGGTTCGGCGGGGGCGTCCATGGCGATGGCGATGTGGACCTGGTTGGTCTGGTCCACCTCGTGGTGATAGCCGCGGCCGGTGGGCTTGCCCCAGGTGACGTCGGCGGAGGCGCCGTCCCATCCTTTGAGGAGTTGATTGAGTTGCGCGGCG
>JAGVLZ010000277.1 GCA_020054055.1 Phycisphaerales bacterium | reverse complement strand
TGCCGTTCAAGGCGATGGTCGGTGGCACGGGCCAGCCCTCCTTCGGGTCTTTGACGCCTTCGCAGGGCGAGTTTCCTCGCACGGCCTTTCGCACGCCGGGGACGGCGCGAACGATGAGCGCGGCCAGGAGTTGGGCGTCGACGTTGCCGGTGTCCCTGAGTTTGAGCGCGAACGCATGGTCGGCCTTGACATTGTTGGCGACCGCACGGATGTCGCCGAGCGGAACGCCGAACTGGTTGTCGGGCGCGCCGTTCTTGGTGTTGTGCTTTCGGCGAGCGTCGTTGCCGAGGGACTTGAGTTGTGCGAGGACTTCCTTGACGGTCATGGCGGAATTATGCCATTGGTTTGGGGAGGAAAGCGAGCGATGGATGATCCGCGCCGCCATGCACCCACGATTCACTCCAGCACAAACTCCGCGATCTCGCGTGCCGTGAATCGCTCGGTTTCTTCCCCCATGCTGTGGCCCGCGAGCCGGAACCCGCACTTTCTCAGGATGTGCTGCGATGGTGCGTTGGTGCTGGCCGTGGTGGCGTGCAGCGGTCGGCGGCCCTCCTCGATCAGAAACTGCGCAAGCGCGCGCGAGGCGATCCCCTTTCCCCAATGCTCCCGCGCGATCCAGTACCCGATGCAGCCGTGCCTCTCCACCTGGAAGCGCGCGATGCTCCCCACGATCACGCCGTCGATCTCGATCACTCGCGAGTTGATCTCCGGGTCGGCGAAGTTGCGTTCCCACGCGGCAAAGAACGCCTCGCGCGTTCGCGGCTTGGTCCCGGCCATCTCGTTGGATTCCGGGTCCGTCTGGATCTCGTACAGCGCGGGCAGATCGCCCGGCCCCGTGGGGCGGAGGCGGAAGGCCGAGACATCACCCTGAGGCGTGGCGCGACGCATCGCGAAATCATATCGAGGCGACGGGTAAGATCACGCAAACGAACGAACATCGCGCGGGCGGAGGCCGTAACCAGGCATTCGCACTTGAGCGCATCGCTCCGGGCCAAGCCACTGGAATCCATGCATGGATGTCGAGACCGCTCCGACCAACACGCGGCCTCGCCGCGACCCGGACGCCGAGTTGGTGGCGTTCCTCGACGGCCGATCGGTCCCCTGCCCGCGCTGCGCGTACGACCTCCGCGATATCAAAGCGGCGAGGTGCCCCGAGTGCGGCGAGCCATTGATTCTCAAGGTCGGCACGCCGAGGATTCGCTTCGGCTGGCTGGTGCTCGCGATGGCGCCCGGGTGCTTCTCGGGAGTCGCCGCGCTGTTCGTGATGATCCCGGTCTTCGTGACCTTCTGGCAGCGCCTCCCTCCTGGCCACGGCGCGCCGTGGCCGGTCATGGTCGGCGATGCGTTTGGCTTCCTCAGCGCGGCGTCGGTCGTGCTGATGTACCGGCATCGGCACCGGATCATGGCCTGGACCGCGCGCCGTCAGGGAGCATTCGCGGCGGGCGTCTGGGGGGTTCACGTCCTGATGTTCGTGTTGCTCGTGGGGGCGCTGTGGCTCATGCAGTAGGCTCGACAGGAGATTCTGCCAATCAGCAAAGGAGAGCACCTCATGAGTCTTCAGTCCGTCGCCAGGAAGTTTGTCGAGTTGTGCAACCAGGGGAAGAACTTCGACGTCATGCGCACGATGTACGCCCCAGACATTATGTCCGTCGAGGGCAACGGGGCGGAGACCGCCGGTCAGCAGCCGGTGATCCAGAAGTCCGAACGCTGGGCCGCCGCCAACACGATCCACGGCGAGAAAGTGCGCGGCCCCTACTTCAACGGTCCCGAGCAGTTCGCCGTCCACTTCACATTCGAGGTGACGCCAAAGGCCACCGGCCAGCGCACGACCCTCGAAGAGGTCGGCGTCTACACCGTCAAGGGGGACAAGATCACGCGGGAGCAGTTCTTCTACGATGGGACGTGGTAGCGCGACTGCGGCGGCTGGCGCTCAGCCCCCCGCTCCGTTGCGAGGCTCGACACGCATCATGGTCGCTTGCATCACGGCCACGCACGCATCGGGCTTCGCCGCCGAATGCGCCATGACTTCGGCGGTCGCGACACCGATCGTGCGGCCGACCCGAACGACGCGCCCCCGGGCCACGAACCGCTCACCCACCGCGGGAGCAAGCAGGTTGATCTTGAACTCGATGCTGAGCACCGCCGACCCCTCGGGCATGCGCGTCAGACACGCATACCCACACGCCGAGTCCGCGATCGTCGCGATCGCCCCGGCGTGAACAAACCCGTGCTGCTGCTGGATCACCTCGGACCATGGGAGTTCAATGTCAACCTCGCCGTCGGCCACCCGCAACAGCCGAGCCCCGATCGTCGAGAGAAGCCGCTGACGCACAAAGGACTCGGCGATGCGATTGTGGAGTGGCGTTTCGCTCATGGCACGAAGCGTACATCGACTCTGGACACCCGGCGCTCGCGGGTTCTCCATCCCTGCTGGTACAGCTCCGTTCCTGGGTGCTTGAACCCCGAGTCGCGCGTGGCCGTGATGAAGATCGCGCCCGCGTGTGAATCGCGCAACGCCTACACCCCGACTTGCTTCTTCAACTCCCGCCGCAGGATCTTCCCCGTCGGGTTCCGCGGCAGTTTCTCGACGGCGCGAATCTCGCGCGGCACCTTGTAGCCCGCCAGCCGCTCGCGGCACCACGTCCGAAGCGATGATTCGTCGAACGGCTGCCCCTCCTTCATCTCGACGAATGCCCACGGCAGTTCGCCGCGCACGTCGTCGCGCACGCCGATGACTGCGGAAGCGTTCACCGCGGGATGCTTGTCGAGCGCCTCTTCGATCTCGCGGGGGAAGACGTTCTCGCCGCCGACGATGATCATCTCTTTCAGGCGGCCCGTGATGGAGAGGAAGTTCTGATCGTCGAGGCGTCCGATGTCGCCGGTGCGGAACCAGCCCTCCGAGTCGAAGGCCTCGGCGGTCTCGGCGGGGAGTTTGTAGTACCCGCGCATGACGTTCGGCCCTTTGATGCGGACCTCGCCGTCGCGCCCGTCCTCCGCGAGCGAGATGTCGATCGACTCCTTGTGGACATCCATCCCCACGAACATGCTACGTTTCGCCATG
>JAGVLZ010000131.1 GCA_020054055.1 Phycisphaerales bacterium | reverse complement strand
CGGCGTTTCTCGGCCTCGGCCAGTGCTTTGCCATCGATGATGCGTGCGGGCATCGGGGCATGGTAGTGGGTGGCCGTTCCGCTGGTGCGGTACCTTTTCCGTGTGGCTAAGCCCTCCGTCGAATCCCGCATCCGCGAACTGCGCGACCTCCTCAACCGCGCGAACCGCGCCTACTACGTCGACGCCAAGCCCTTCATCTCCGACCAGGAATACGACGAGCGGCTCGACGAACTCGCGCGCCTCGAACGCGATCACCCGGAGTTCGACGACGATTCCAGCCCCACCAATCGCCTCGGCGACGCGCCGTCGCCCGGCTTCGAGACTCTTCCGCACGCGCTCCCGATGCTGAGCATCGACAACACCTACAGCGAAGCGGAAGTCCGCGCCTGGGTCGATCGCTGCGCGAAGAGTCTGAGGCTCAACGAACCCCGACCGTCAGGGAAGGGCCTCTTCTCTTCCCCGGCCGACAAGCCCTCAAGCCCCCACGCCCTCCGCTTCTCCTGCGACCCCAAGATCGACGGCATGGCGATCTCGCTCCGGTATGAGAAGGGCCGCCTCGTCCGAGCCCTCACGCGCGGCGACGGGGCGAAGGGGGACGATGTCACCGGCAACGTCCGCACGATTAAGGCCGTGCCGCTGATGCTGGAAGGCAAGACCGTCCCCGCAGTTCTCGAAGTTCGCGGCGAGGTCTTCATGCCCACCAAGGAGTTCCAGCGGATCAATGAGGAGCGCGAGGCGGAAGGGGAGGAACCCTTCATGAACCCCCGCAACGCCTGCGCGGGGACGATCAAAAACCTCGACCCGAAGGTGACCGCCTCGCGCCGCCTCGGCTTTGTCGCGCACGGGCGCGGCGTGGTCGAACCGGCGGACTTCGCCGATTCGTACTGCGAGTTCCTGTCGAAGGTCCGCGCGATGGGCGTGCCGACCGCGGCGACGGTCGTGTGCGCTTCGGCCGATGAGATCGTGAGGGCCATCGAAGAGTTCCGGGGAAAGGTCGCGGCCCAACCCTGCATGATCGACGGCATGGTCGTCCGCGTCGACTCCTTCGCGCAGCAGGCGGAACTCGGCGTCACGAGCAAAAGCCCGCGCTGGTGCATCGCCTACAAGTATCCGGCGGAGCGGAAGGAGACCGTCCTGCTGAGCGTCGGGCCGCAGGTGGGGAAAACGGGGCGCATCACTCCCCGCGCGACGCTGAAGCCGGTGCTGCTGGCGGGAACGACGGTGCAGCACGCGACGCTGCACAACTACGGCCTCATCGCGGAGAAAGACCTCCGCGCGGGGGACACCGTCATCGTCGAGAAAGCGGGGGAGATCATCCCGCAGGTCATCGAGGTGGTGGACCCTCAGAGCCCCGAGCGCAAGCGACGGGCCAAGGTGATTCCCCCGGATAAATGCCCGGCCTGCGAGGGGCCAACCGAGGTCGAGCCGGACGAATCGGCCCGCGGAACCAAGCAGGAAACCGGCCGCCGATGCATCAACCCCGAGTGCCCCGCCCAGGTGCGCGAGAAACTCATCTGGTTCACGGGGCGCAAGCAGATGGATATCGACGGGCTGGGAGAAAAAACGATCGACCTGATCCGGGGGACAGGAAACATTCACCACGGAGGCACGGAGAAGGACAGGGGGAAGGGTGAAGGCATTCCGCTCGATCATTTTGCGGATATTTTCCGGCTTTCGCGGTATCGCGATTCGCTGGTCGAGTTGGAACGGATGGGGGAAAAGAAGGTCGACAACCTGATCGCGGGGATCGAGGCGGCCAGGTCGCGCCCCATGGCGCGGGTGCTCGCGTCGCTGGGCATCCGGCACCTCGGCGCATCGAATGGAAAGTTGCTCGCGAAGCGGTTCAGAACGCTCGAAGACCTGATCGCCGCGTCGGCGAAAGAGATCGAGGCCATCGAAGGGTTCGGCCCGATCCGTGCGGAGGTCGTGTACCGCTACCTCCACTCCGCGGCGGGGAAGAAAACATTCGCCGACTTGCGGAAAGTCGGTCTGGCCTTCGACAATCCCGACTTCGTCGATGGCGCGAATGCGCCGACGCCCGGGGTGTTCGCGGGAAAAACGATTGTGCTGACGGGCGCATTGGAATCCTTCGAGCGGGAGGAGTTGAAGGAGAAACTGGAGTCCCTCGGCGCGAAAGTCACCGGCTCGGTCTCAAAAAAGACCGATCTGGTGATCGCCGGAACCGACGCGGGATCGAAACTGGAAAAGGCGACTGAACTCGGGATCGAGGTGTGGGACGAGAAGCGGCTGCTCGAGGAACTCAAACTCTAAGGTGATTCACCGCAGAGACGCGGAGTGCGCAGAGGAAGACACTCGATTGAGTCAAGACATGAAGCACTGCTCCCTGAACCCTGCACCCCGAACCCCGAACCCCTCTCCCATGCAGAACGTCGAAGTGAAATACGAACTCCGCGAGCCGGACCTGTGCCGGGCGGTGATCGCGCGCCTCGGCGCTCGGCTGGCCGCGACGCTGCGCCAGCGCGACACCTACTTTCGCGTCCCCGACGGGCGGCTGAAGAAGCGCGAGGTGGAGGGGGAAGGAACGGAGTGGGTCTTCTATCACCGCCAGGATCGGCCGATGGCGCGGCTGAGCCACTTCACGATCTACTCGGAGCAGGAGGCGCTGACGCGCTACGGCGAGCGGCCGCTGCCCGTGTGGGTGATCGTCGAAAAATCGCGCGAGGTGTGGCTGATGGGCGATGTGCGCCTGCACATCGATGATGTCGAGCGTCTCGGCAAGTTCTTCGAGATCGAATCGCTCGTAACGCCGCGCCAGCACGTCGGCCTGTGCCGGCGCGAGGTGGACCGGATCGTGAAGGAACTGGGGCCGGTGGTCCTCGGCGAGGTGATCGCGGTGAGTTACGGCGACATGATGGGGGCGGAGCAGGAATAAAGTCTGGAATCTCAGACCTGAGATTTCAGATTGGCGTTTTCAGAATCCGCGTCAGATCAAGCGTCGCCCCCGCCGGCGTGAGGATCGGCGATACGTCGCGTCCCGCGCGGACCGCCGCCAGGAGCGCGAGAAGATCATCCGGCAGCGGCGCTTGGAAGACCATCGGCTCATTCGAGATGGGATGCCGGAAGCCGAGGAGGGCCGCGTGGAGCGCCTGTCGCGCAAACGGCGATTGCGGGCTGGGCAACGCGAGGTGCTTCCCGCCGTACATGTCGTCGCCGACGAGAGGATGGCCGAGGTGGGCCATGTGAACCCGGATCTGGTGCGTGCGTCCGGTTTTGAGTTCGAGTTCGACGAGAGTGAAACGGGCTTGCGGGCTTGAGGGCTTGGGGACTTGGCCTGACAAGCCCCCGAGTCCGCAAGCCCCCGGGCCCATCCCCAGAAACCGCTGTCGTACACGGTAGATCGTGACCGCCGGCCTGCCCCCCTCGTCGTAACGGACCTGCTGCTTCTCGCGCTTGCCCTTCACGCGGCTGACCGAATCGCCCAGCGGCACATCGACCACGTCCGCGTCGGCCTCGACGTTCCCCTCGACGAGCGCGAGGTACCGTTTGTCGACCTGGCGATTCTCAAACTGGCGGCCGAGTCGCCAGTGCGCGGTGTCGTCCTTGGCGACCACCATCACGCCGGACGTGAAACGGTCGAGGCGATGGACGACGCCGGGGCGGGCGTGTTCCTTGCCGACGGAAGAAAGGGCTTGCGGCTTGGGGGCTGGAGGGCTTGTCAAGTCCCTAAGCCCGCAGGCCCCCAGGCCCATCTGAAAGTGATGCACGAGGGCATTCAGGAGTGTGCCGCTCTGATGCGAGCGCGCGGGATGCACGATCAGACCCGGCTGCTTGTTCAAAACGATCAGGTGCTCATCCTCGAACAGGATGTCGAGCGGGATATCCTCCGGCTGGATCTCCGTCGATGGCGGCGGCGGGAGCGCGACCTCCACCGCGTCGTTCAACCGGAGTTTCTGCGAAGCCTTCGCCGGGCGCGCGTTCACCGTCACCCCCCCCTCGTCGATGAGGCCCTGCAACTGCGTGCGGCTCATGAAGGGGATGCGGTCGGTCAGGTACTTGTCGAGACGCTTGTCGAGGTCGCGCGTCAGTCTGAATGTGACGCGGGCCAGACCCTCGGACTCGCCGTGCTCATCGGTCTCCGCCCCGCCGATCGCCAAACGCACGGCGTCGGGGTCCACCTTGCCGCCGGGGAGAATGAGCGGATCGTCGGGCATGGGGTTGGCCGGGTGCTGCTGCTGACAGCCCGGGGGGTGGCTGGCCATCAGCATCACCGATGTTCACATCTTTCCCGCGTCGCCGCAGGCCCGGATCACGGCTTGGGCTGTTCCGGCGCGGGTTCGGGAGTCGGCGCGGGGGCGGGAGGGGT
>JAGVLZ010000135.1 GCA_020054055.1 Phycisphaerales bacterium | reverse complement strand
CTCTTCCGATCTGCTCGCGTCCGCGTCATCCGCGGGGATCGCGCGCTTGCCCGCCATCTTCCACGCCGACTCGGGGACCATCCGGTCCTTCGCCGCGCGCTCGACCCAGTTCGCGCGGCGGAGTGAAAACCTCACCAGTGTCAGCACGAGCAGCAGGCCGAGCGTGCCAACAAGGATGAGGAGCAGCACCATCGTCGGTACCAGCGGCGGCGTGGCGGGTGTGGCGGGGGGCGAAGCGGCAGGAATCATCAAAAAGCAGTTCACCCCGTGAGGATAAGCACGCCGTCCGGGAATCGTGTGAAATGGGGGTTTCATTGCCAGGGGCGAAGCCTGCGGGCGTCCATCGGGGTACAAAGGTGTCGGTCGGCGGGCGTTCGCCCAAGCCGGACGGGGCTGTCCGCCGATGTTGGTGGGCCGTCCGATCCGGTGATCCCTGCGAATAGACTTCGAGCCCGGGCGCTCGAAAGAAGGAGCCTCTGAACGCTATGCGGGAACTGATGCGTACCGTCCGCCGGTCGGCCCTGGCCTCAGGCCTGGCGCTGCTCACCACCCTCGCTCCCGCGGCCTTCGCTCAGGAGACCGCGACCCCGGAAGCCACCACCGCCCTCCTCGATTGGTCGCGCGAGATCTGGACCGCCGCCCAGACCGGCAAGTCGGCCCCCGCGATCGACCTCCTGGAACGACTCCCCCCTCAAACCGAGGAAGCCGGCGTCGGCGACCTCGCCCTCGCCGTCGAGCGCTACAAGGGCAACATCGCCAAGCGCGAGAGCGACCGCGCGCAGCGGATCGAGGAGGTCAAGGCCGACCTCGAGAAGCACGCCGACGAGAACGAACTCCTCAAAGCGCTCAAGTCCGCCATCGAGTGGCACACCCTCGCGACGGACAAGAGCGAGGTTCTGCACTCGCCGAAGGTTCAACTGCTGGTCGATCAGGCGGTGAGCGACGCGAAGGCCGCGGAGGAAAAAGGGGCGTGGCTCGACGCGCACGCGCTCTACAACCACCTGAACGTCCTGTTCGAAGAGCAGCGCACCTACGAAGCGGACCTCCGCCGACTCAGCCAGCGGCTGCTCATGCTCCGACTCTACACCCCGGAGCGCCTCTACCAGATGCGGAACGTTCAGCGCCTCGCCGAGGGCGAGGAAGCGCTCCCCCCCTACAACAAGATCGGCGAGGACTGGCACGAAAAACTCGCGGGGATCACCGAGCAGATGCTCACGCGCTCGATGGGCAACGCCTCCGTCTCCCATGTCGATCGCGTGCCGATGTCGAAGATGCTCGTCGGCGCGTACCGCGCCGTGCGCACGATGGCGACGACCGACGACCTCTCCGACGCCTTCCCCGGCCTCGCCGATGCGCCGGCCCGCGAGACATTCGTCCGATTCACCGATGAGCGCATCGCCGCCATCCAGGAAAAGCCCAACGAAGAATGGGACTACGGCGACCTGATCGAATCCTACAAAGCCCTGCGGAACCTGAACTCCGCGACCGTCAAGATCGCCCCCGAGGCGCTCATCCACGAGTTCACCAACGGCGGGTTCGGCGAACTCGACGACTTCTCCGCCGTCATCTGGCCCGACGAGATGGAGCAGTTCTCACGCACCACCGAGGGGACCTTCAAGGGTGTCGGCGTGCAGATCACGCTGAACGAAGCACTCGAGATAAAAGTTGTGACACCACTTGAGGGAACCCCCGCCGCCCGCGCCGGCATCCGCGCCGGCGACCTGATCCGCAAGGTGGACGGCGATTCGACCCTCGGCATGTCGCTCAACCAGGCGGTCGAGCGCATCACCGGCCCCGCGGGCACCCCCGTCACCGTCACCATCGAACGCGAAGGCGTCGAAGAACCCATCGATTTCACACTCACCCGCGCCGAGATCCCCATCTACTCCGTCAAGGGATGGCGCCGCGTCGGCGCGAAGGAGACGCAGTGGGATTGGTACGTCGATCGCCCGAACCAGATCGGCTACGCCCGCATCACGCAGTTCAACACGAACACGACGCAGGAGATGCGGGCCGCGCTCAACAGCATGACCGAGTCCGGCCTGAAGGGACTCATCCTCGACATGCGCGGCAACCCCGGCGGCCTGCTCTCCGAGGCCGTGGGAATCTCCAGCCTCTTCATCCCCGACGGCATCATCGTGACGCAGGAGGACAACCAGGGAGCGGTGCGCGAGAAGCAGACCGCGGTGAAGGGGCCGCGCATCCCCGAGATCCCCGTCGTCGTCCTCATCAACGGCGGGTCGGCCTCCGCGAGCGAGATTGTCGCCGGGGCGCTCCAGGATTACCGCAAGGCCGTGCTTGTCGGCGACCGCTCCTTCGGCAAGGGGAGCGTGCAGAACGTCTTCGTCCTCGGCCCCAAGGCCGCCTTCAAACTCACCACGCAGTACTACCGCCTCCCCGGCCGCGAAGGCCAGCCCGGCCGCCTGATCCACAAACGCCCCGACAGCACGCAGTGGGGGATCGACCCCGACGTCGAGGTTGAAGTCCTGCCCAAGCAGTTTGGGGAAGCCTTCCAGCTGCGGCAGGATGCCGACATCGTGGAGTTCGACGACGCGGGAAACCTCGTTGAAAACGCGGATCGCCCCGACCCCTCCCGCCTCATCACCGAAGGCCTCGATCCACAGTTGGAAACCGGCCTCCTGCTCATCCAGAGCCAGGTCGTCCCCGCCATGATCGGCGCTCGGGCCGAGGCCCGCTGACGCCCATCCCCCATAATGGGCAGAAACCAGAGTATTCGGACGTTATTCAGGGAATGGACCCGGGTGTCACGGCTCGTCCCGAAGGGCAAGCCGTGACTTCGCGCCGCTCGCACTGCTTGCCCGCGGCGGGACAAGCAGTGGCACCCCCACCGAAGACTTGCTACACTGCTCGGCTCGATAGTTTTCCGGGCCTCGGCTTTCATTTCCGGCTGACCAAAGGGAGTTTGGGCGATGTACGCCATCATCGAAGACAGCGGTTCACAGATCAAAGCCTCCGTCGGGGCCGTGCTCACGGTCGACTTGCGAGATCTTCCCGCCGACGCGAAGTCGGTGACGTTCGAGCACGTCCTCCTGATCTGCAAGGACACCTCGGCCAAGGTCGGGACGCCTTATGTGTCCGGCGCCAGCGTCGTCGCCGAAGTCATCGAGCGCGAGTTCAAGGGCGAAAAGATCGACATCTTCAAGTACAAGCGCCGCAAGGGCTACCACAAGAAGATCGGCCACCGCCAGCGCTACATGAAGGTCAAGGTCAGCGCGATCAACGGGTGAGCGCCGTCCTCGGATCTGAGAGTTGAAATTTGAGAACTCAAAGCCCATGCGCCCGGTCGCGTGGGTTTTTCGCTTACCTCTCCCTGAACGGCCCCCAATCCGCCCGCTCGCGCCCCGGCGTCAGCAGCGGTCGCGCCCAGCGCCGAAGCCGAGTGAACCTGGAACGATGACTCGGACCTGTCGTCGGTGTGTCAGCCGCGTAGCGTTGCTAGACTTCGGTCGATCATCAGCGTTTCTCGCGGCTTGGAAGCAGTCGTTCCGCCATGCACTCCACCCACGTCCTGGTCATCGACTCCGATCGTGAGCGGGCAACCGCGGTCGCCCAGCGTGTGCGCAGCGATGCGTGGGAGGTATCGACGGCCATCGGGACCGACGCCGCACGCGCGGCCCTCGGCGAGCGGCCCATCGCCGTCG
>JAGVLZ010000203.1 GCA_020054055.1 Phycisphaerales bacterium | reverse complement strand
GAGCGTCATCAGCGTCACGGCCCCGCTCGCCGGATCGATCGCGTCCGCATCCGCCACCAGCGACACGCGCTCCAGGTACGCGCGCAGCATCGAGAGCAGCGGGGGATTCCCATCTCGGGTGCCACGGCCGGCGGAGTCGGCCGTGGCGGGCGCTCGCGGTACATCCATCGCCGCATCGCTCGCCGGGTCGTACTCCTCCTCGAAGTCGCGTGCTGACGAGACGATTTCCTCGAGGTTCGCGAACTTCTGCGCGTCGTCATCTCCCCCTTTGGTCTTCGCCGCGCGGTAGTGCGCCTCCAGCCCGCTTTCGCTGACCACACGCGAGACCAGATCGGCGAGCGTCGTCGGCACCGCGCCCCCGAGGAATGTGCCGCCCCCCGTCCACCCGTCGATCATCTCGACAAACTTCCGCACCGCGCCCGCCGCCGATTGCGACAGGTCTCCGACTTCGCCGACGCTCCGCATCGCGTCGAAGAGCGCGATCCCGCGTCGCTCCGCGTGTGCCTCAATCTTGTCGAGCGAGGTCGATCCGATTTTTCGCGACGGCTTGTTCACGATCCGCCGCACGCTCACCGAGTCCGCGGGGTTCGCGATGACCCGCAAGTACGCGATCGCGTCCTTCACCTCCTCGCGCTGATAGAACGCCGTGCCCCGCACGATGATGTACGGCACGCCCGCCTGCCGCAGCGCATCCTCCATCACGCGCGAGAGCGAGTTGTTGCGGTAGAAGACCGCGAAGTCCTTCCACGTCAGCGCTGTGTCCTTGACCTTTTGGATCCACTCCAGCACCAACCGCGCCTCGTGGTGCTCATCCCGGCAGACCACCACCTCCGGCGCATCGCCACCCTCATCCGCCGTGAAGAGCGGCTTGTCCTTCCGCTTTTTGTTGTGCTTGATCAGCGTGTCCGCGGCCCTCAGGATCGGCGCGGTGGACCGGAAGTTCCGCCCGAGTTTGATGACCTTCGCCCCCGGGTACTGCTCCTCGAACTCCAGGATGTTCGCGATGTCCGCTCCGCGCCAGCCGTAGATCGATTGATCGGGGTCGCCGACGACGCAGACATTGCGAAGCAGGGCTTGGGGGCTTGAAGACTTGTGGGCCTGATGGGAAGGCTCAATCCCCGGCAACCCATCGATTGAGAACGGGTCCTCTCCGGCCATGCTCTCACCCACCAGCAGTGTGGTCAGTTCGAACTGGGCGTGGTTCGTGTCCTGATACTCATCGATCATCAGGTACTTCCACCGTGCCTGCACCTCCGCGCGTGCCTCCTCATTCTCGCGGAGCAGGCGGACGGTCAGCATCAGCAGGTCGTCGAAGTCCACCGCGTTCGCCGCGCGCAGTGCGCGCTCGTACGCGGCGTAAAGCGTCGCGATCATCCGCGCGTTGAAATCGCCAGACGACCGCGACGCGAACGCGGCCGCGTCGAGCAACTCATTCTTCGCCTCCGACACGCGCGCCAGCACGCTCCGCGGCGGCCAGTTGCCCGAACTCATGTTCGCATCCGCGATGACCCGCTTCATCAGCGCCTGCTGGTCGTCCATGTCGTAGATCGTGTAGTCCGCCTTGATCCCCCAGCGCGGCGAGCCTTCCATCAGCGGCGCATACCGCCTCAGCAGCCGCGCGCACAACGCATGGAACGTCGTGATCGTCAATCCCCTTGGTGTGGGTGCCACGGCTTGTCCCGAAGGGCAAGCCGTGCGAGCGTCCAGAATTCGCCCCACCCGCTCCCGCATCTCACCCGCCGCCTTGTTCGTGAACGTCAGCGCCAAAATCTGCCACGCCGGCACCCCCATCGACAGCAGGTGCGCGATCCGACGAGTGATCACCCGCGTCTTCCCCGACCCAGCCGCCGCGAGAATCAGCAGCGGCCCCTCGGTCGTCAGCACGGCCTCGCGCTGCGGCTCGGTCAGGTCGGCCAGCAATGAACTCTCACGCGACATCGTCAATCCGACTGACTGCTTCCCATCTGTGCCCATCCGTGTCATCAGTGCCAACTCTCTCTTCTCTTCTCTTCTCTTCTCCGCGTCCTCCGCGCCTCTGCGTGAGCCTCTTCAAGTCCAATCCAGCACAATCTTCCCGAACTGCTCCGCCCCTTGAAGGCGTTCCCACGCTTTCCGCGCATCCTTCGCGTGGATCGCCGAATCGACCACCGGCTTCAACTTTCCAGCGCGGAAGAGCGCCGCCAGTTCGCGGAACTCATCGTTCGACCCCATCGTCGACCCCAGCACCCGCAACTGGTTCCAGAAGATGAACGCGATGTTTGTCTCCGCGATCGGCCCCGCCGTGTTTCCAGCGGTGACATACGCCCCGCCGCGCGCGAGACTCTTGATGCAGGTCATGTGCGTCGGCTTGCCCACCGTGTCCACCGCCATGTCCACGCCGCGCTTCCCGCTCCACCCGCGCACATCCTTCGACCAGTCCTGCCCCGAATCGAGCACTCCATGATCCGCGCCGAGTGATTTGGCGCGGTCCAACTTCCACTGATGCCGACTCGTGACGATCACCGGGCACGCCATCCACTTCGCGATCGAGAGCGCCGCCGTCGCCACCCCGCCGCCGATCCCGGTGATGAGCACGCTCTGCCCGGGACGCAGCCCGCCTTTGCCGATCATCATCGAGTACGCCGTGAGAAACGTCAGCCCGAACGCGGCGGCCTCCGCCGGTTCGATCGCGTCGCCCACGAGCGCAAGATTCTCAGCGGGGCACGCGAAACGCTCGCGGTGCATCCCGTTCACATGCTCGCCGATCAGTTCGTACTCGGGGATGAACGACGACGCCGGCGGGTCCTCCGGCCGCGGCACGCGCGCCTTCTCATACTTCGCGTTCACGATCACGCGCTTGCCGACCCACGACTCCGGCACTCCCGCGCCGACCTTCTCGACGGTGCCGCACGCATCGCACCCCGACACACGCGGGTAGGTCAGTTCAACGCCGGGGATCCCCAAGCCGACCCAGATGTCCATGTGATTCAACGCTGAAGCAAGCGTTCGTACATGCACCTCCCCCGGCGCGGGAGTGATAGGCAACTCGGGCCAGTTCGAGTCAAAGCCGATGTTCGGCGCGACCGGGCCTCCTTGCTTTTGGATCACTACTGCTCGCATGGCGCAAGTGTACCCACACCACCGCTCGTGCGTGCCGTCCGCACGCCACAAGTGCGCATGGTCCGTTGTGGTTACACGCTGACGAAAACCAACGCCGAGCGTCGAAAACACGTTGTCCCGGCACGACAGGAGCAACACGACATGGTGGCCACGCTCGACATGATTCCTCCCGCCGTTGAGGCCGAACTCACCGAGTGCTCGCTCTCCCGCGAACAACTCATGCTCCAGATTCAGTCGCTGAATCCCACGGCGACGATCCAGCACCTCGCGCGATTCTCCGCCAGCGCGCTCGGCCTGTACCTCGCGCACCTCCATGCGGCGTGCGAGCCGCGCGGCCGCATGGCGCGATGGATACGCCCCGCAGAGACCCCCGCGATCATCGGATTCGAGGCCGGCGACGAGCAGGAATGATCAGCCCGACTTTCGTCCGTCGCGGCTGAGCGCATCGAACTGACGCTTCAGCAATCGGTACCGCAACAGCGATTTCGCGCGCGTCACCAGTTCCAGCTTGTGGACCGGCTTCGTCAGAAAATCGTCCGCGCCGCACTCCACGGCCCGCTCGACATCGCCGACATCGCTCAACGCCGTCACCATCACGACCGGGATGTCGCGCGTCTTCGGGCTCGCCTTGATCTGACGGCAGACCTGGAACCCGCTCATCCGCGGCATCATCACGTCGAGGATCAAGAGGTCCGGCGGCTCGATATCGATCTCCGCCATCGCCTCCACGCCGTCTCGCGCCGTGCGGACGCGGCAGCCGACATCCTCCAGGTAGGCCTGGAGCAGCTCGAGATTCTGCTCGTGGTCATCGACGACCAGGATCGAAGCGGCAGCGACGTCCATCTGAGCGTCGAGGCTCACTTCTCCAGCCGGGGATGGATTGGGAGAGGTCATGGATGACTTGAACGTCGCATCGTATCCCGATCCGGGTCGGCGCTCGAATCCGATACCCTTCCAAAACCCTATTTAGCCGCGTCCAACAGGATTTCTACGCGGTTTCTCGGCCCCGCAGCCGCTTTCGGTCATACTATCCGCATGGAACTAGTCCGAAACCAGGAGTCGATCCGCCGGATGGCCGCGGCCCCGAAGAAAAACCTGACCCAACGGAATGCGTGGGAGGACCGGTTTCGTACTCCAACTGCGCAGGCCCTGTGCGACGGGATGAATCGCCAGTTCGCCTCGCTCTTCGACACCGCCCGCGAAAAGTTGCGCGGGTTTTCAGGAATGGTTGAACAGTTGTCCTGGGAAGGGCTTCCTTGGCGCTGGACGATGACCTACCGGCTGCCGCCGGACAATGGTCGCGCGTGGGCGTACCTCGTCCCTGACCCCAACAAGCCGCAGATCGCCCTGCCGATCCCGGTTCAGATGGTCAGCGCTCTGCCGATGCACCGCTACAAGAAGCATGTGAAAGACGGCGTGCTTCTGGGACGCATGGTCGACGGGGTCTACTGGGCCAGTTGGGACATCACCAGCAAGCCGCAACTCACCGAGGTCCTCGAACTCGTGCAGCACAAGCACAACGTCTCGACCAAGAAGCCGGCCCCCGCCCCGACGCGCTCAGTCTGAACTCGGCGCGATCCAGCGCCCCGAGAGTTCGTCGGCCGCGTCCGGCTGCGGGCGCCAGATGCGCGCCCCGACATCGACTCCGTAAAGTGATGCAAGGTCGTCCGGGTCCGGGTCGGCGAAGGGCGCCCCGCCATCAAGCCACACCTGCGCGCTCCACTGCGTGTGCGATGCGCCGAGGAGCATGGTTTCGGCGTCCAGCGTCTTGGCAAACTGGTCAACAGTCAGTCTCGGCCCAGGATTCCCGCGACATTCCGGGCAGAGCGTGTGCACCTCATCATTGCCGCCCCCTTCACGCGGCACGAGCGATTTCATCGTGCGTCGATTGCGACAGATCGGACAAGATGAGTTGCGCTGCGCATCCTCCAGCACGCCGAAAACCGACTTGGATGAGTTTCGGAGTCGTCCGAGCGCTGGCTGCGCGTCGGGCTTCGTCAGTTGCTCCTTTACCTCGCGGCCTTCGCCGGCACGGGCCGCCCCGATCGCCTCCGCGACGGTCAACGCCCCGCTCGGCTCGATCGAGCCCG
>JAGVLZ010000058.1 GCA_020054055.1 Phycisphaerales bacterium | reverse complement strand
CATCGCGCGCGCAACCACCCCCGGCTTGCCCGCACCCTTCACCGCTTTCTCGTTTCGCGCCGGCGATCCCATGTCGTGATTCAACTCATCTCAGGGCTGGCCCGCCCGATCGACGAGATGGGCGCACAGTTTCGGCATGTCCAGCCCGATCTGCCCCGCGGCCTTGGGGACCAGCGAATGCCCGGTAAACCCGGGCATCGTGTTGATCTCCAGAAACCACGCCCGATTCTCATCGTCGAGAATGAAGTCGGCTCTGCACAGATGCCGCACACCCATCGACTTAGCCAGCCCCTCGACCAGCCGCGCCGTCTTTTCTTTGACCTCAACCGGCAGTTCGGGATCAATTCGGTAATCCGTATCGTCCCGCGTGTACTTCGCCTCGTAGTCGTACAGACCCTCCGCCGGAACAATATGAATCCAAGGCAGCGCCCTCAGCGATGCCCCCTTCACCCCGCGATCGATCAGCCCCAGCGTCAGCTCCTCACCCTTCACAAACGGCTCGATCATGTACGGCTTGCCCGACGCGAGCGCCGACTCGTACCCGCGATCCCACTCCGCCTCCGTCTTGCATATGAACAGCCCGATCGTCGATCCCTCAAAGATCGGCTTCAACACCACCGGCAACGCCAACGGCAGCCCTGCCTCCTCCGGCTTAAGGATGCACGTCGGCTGAACATCCAGCCCCGCCAAGGCCGCGAAGCACTTGCTCGCCACCTTGTCCATCGCTACTCGCGCCGCCCGAGGGCCACACCCGACATAAGGCCGCCCATCCGCTTCCAAAATGTCCTGCATCGGCCCCCCCTCGCCAAACGGACCATGCAGCGCCGGCCAGACGATCTCCCCCTTCATCCCCTTCAACTTCGCCGGAGTGATCCGGTCGATCACCTGATGATTCACGGCGTACTTGCCCGACGCCGCCACCGCATCCGCAATCGCGCGAGCGCTCATCAAACTCACTTCACGCTCGGCATCAGGCCCGCCGGCAAGCACAAGAAGAGTCTTCATAGTGTCACGGCACCAAAGCGAGCAGGCAAAAAGAAACGCAGAGAATTCGAGCGGCACATTATCGGCTTCCGCCACACGAAGGCGAGAATCGTCAAGGTTCTGGGGTGCCACTGCTTGTCCCGAAGGGCAAGCAGTGCGCCCGGAGGATGGGCCTCCTACCCCGTCCTATTTCCGGGCGCGGGGGAGACGTCTAAGCGTCCCTCACGGAATGACTACCTGTCTAGGTGGTATGGGCGTCCCGCCCGTCCCTACCCCCTCTACGGCTTTCATGCTGTGAGGGACTTGCTTCGTTGAAATGCCTTTTTCTTCAGTCTGAAAGACTGGTAGTTCGTAGCCGGGGGCAGAGCGACGAGTCTTCGAGGAGCGCCGCCCCCGGAAAAGCAACCTCCCTAACCTCTTCTGCACCCTGCAGGGGTGCAACGTGAACGGGAATCATCGGGATCTCAACAGAGCATGAGGGACTCTAAGTCTTCGAAGACAGAGGGGGTGCCTTCCAGTCCCGGAGGGACGCCGGCCTGTCGCCACGGGTGAAGCGGCGCTTCGCCGCGCAACCCGTGGAAAGAGCGCCGCCCAACACCTCTTCTCTCGTTTTTTCTCGCACGCAATGTGTGGCATGCTTCTGCCCTGAGAAGCATGCGTGCATCCGCTCAGAACGCCCCAACGGGGCGTCGGGATGTAGCCACGGGTGAAGCGGGCGCTTCGCCGCGCAACCCGTGGAAAGTGGTCGCATTATTCCGCTTCCTCGTCCCGCAACCTCGAGCAGCGTCAACGCAGGTCGAGGGGCCACAAAGCGGTGCTCGGAAACCTCACGCCCGGCCTTCGCCGAGCGTGAGCGTGAATCAGGCGTGGCGAATCAGCCGCCACGTCACAGCCCGGCCGCCATAGGGCGGCATGGTGTTGCCCAGCGCGATCGGCGCGGTGGTTGAGGGCGTACCCACAACTTCCCAAACGCCGCTCTCAGGGCAAGTCTCTCCGGTACGGGCCGTCGTGCCGATGGGCTTCTTAGCCATGGCAGTTCTCCAAGCGGCACTCTGCGAATAGACTCCCGTCAGAGGGTCACACCTCAGACGGCGGCGGGATACACCCCGCCGTTGGCGACGGGCTGATGGGCGTGCCGCACTCCCATCAGCCCGCATCGCTTCATGGGTCAAATGCCTAATCCTCCATGAGCCCCTCCTCTTCGATGTACTGCTGGCCGGATCGGGTGATCCGGTATGTGTCGCCGGCCGCGTGGATGTACGCCTTGTCGTCCGCGAGTCCGGTCAGCGTCCGGCGTAAGTTGGCACGCATCTTTGGGCGCACCCACGTCTCCAGTTCGGTGAACGTCGCTCCCTGAGTGCCCCGCTGGTAAAGCAGCAACAGAACAAAGTCACTCACCCCCAAGTCCGTCCGCAACACCTTCAGAAAGCCATCGAAGTCTTCGATGGCCGGCGCGGCACGAGTGACGATGTTGGCGACAATCTGCTGGGCCGTGTTCGCGGGAACGGAATGGTACAGGCGCACGAACTCCGCCAACACCCAATCCAGCACGGCCACGACCAGCCCGGCATCCTGTAGATTCGGGTCGATGCCATCCGCGAGATGGGCAACGTCCCGCTTGTTCCTGATGTCATAGACCATGCGGAGCGCGCGGGGCATGTGAAGGCGCACGGCGTCAGGCTGCTGCGTCGCGGGGATTTGGCCCAGGGTCCGTATCAACTTCTCAGTGTCGAGCGTCGTGCCCAAGGGGTCGAACGTGCCCATACTTCGCTGCTGAAGCAGACGGAACGCGGCTTCGCAGAAGCGTCCGCCCTCTACGGCGCTTAGGCGCAGCCCGCCCAAGTAGTAGTTCCGCTTGGCTTCCTGATGCGCAGCCAGCAATTCATCGACCAGCGCTGCGTTCAGAGACGCGACCAGACCTTGCCGGACTTGTTGCAGCATGGGCTATCTCACCCTCCCGCTTTCTTCGTCG
The DNA here is from genome assembly GCA_020054055.1 of Phycisphaerales bacterium. Lineage (GTDB taxonomy): Bacteria > Planctomycetota > Phycisphaerae > Phycisphaerales > UBA1924 > JAEUIV01. Next base: position 2,082 of record JAGVLZ010000058.1, on the reverse strand, counting down.
TCTTCCGCCCACCTTTCTTCTTCGCGGGGCGACGTGACGCGGCACGTGCCTCATCAACAGCAGCGCGGTCGGGAAGGGCTTCAACCAGGCGCTCGCCATCGACGGTGATCCGCTTCTGGCCCTTCTCCGCAGGCGCGAGCATTCGGCTTTGTTTCACGGCGTTTGAGGCGGTCTGAGAGGGATTAGAGAACGGGGTTGCCAGCGCTTCTTCGTTCAAGTCGGTGATGTCCTTCACCTTGAACTTCGGCGTGCTCCGCGCGCGGGTAAGGAAGTAGGCAAGGCAAACAAGCCGCTCTAGATCGGTGGTCGGTCTCTTCAGCGCGATGAACTCTTTGGGCTTCATGTTCGTGATGTCGGGTGCGCCGCCGCCACCAGCACCGCCGCCGCTCCCACCATTTCCGCCGCCACCTCCACCCTTCGGGGGTTCAGACATCCCCAGGCGCGACAGGACCATCGACACCGCAAACTTGCGCTGGGTTTCGTCCAGCGGCTCCAGTGCTACGAGGGCAGTCTGAATGGCCTTGAACTCTTCCGTAATAACCGATGACTTTGCCACGAGCGTGCTCCATGAGGTTCCGATGTACGAAGACGTACTTGTCGGTGCGAGCTGACAACTATACCCGGTCTACAGCATGGAGCGTTTGGCAAGAACCTGTGGATAAACTGACTGGTATGAAACCGGCGGGTAGCACGACCCAAGTGAACGACTCCGAGGGGTGGGCATGTGGCTCCTATTCGCCCTCCCAAAGCCACCGATTCCCTTCGAGAATCGGTGCGATTCAACCGGTGCAAGTCCACCTTTGTGCGCGAATCTCGCCACAACATCCACCTTTGTGCGCTCAACCCGTGTACATGCGACCAAACCCCCTTGACCCGCCTCTTTCCCGCGTCAATCTTCACGCATGACACAACTCCGCACACACATCCCGAACGCCAAATCCATCCCCCATACCCCGGAACCTCCGCCCCTCCGCCTCACTCCACGAACCCCGACCGTGAGGGAGGGGCCTCCCAGTGCCGCCGATTCCCTTAAGGAATCGGTGCCGAGCGCCAACACGCCCACTTCTTCTCCCTCCGCCCAAGCCCTCACGTCCTCAAGCCCCCAAGCCCTTCCGCACGAACGCTTCCTCGCCCTCTACCTCGACGAAACCCTCACCCTCGCCGACATCGCCTTCACCCTCAGCATCTCCATCATTGAGGCGCTCGCGCGCACCGAAGACCCGGAGTTCGTGAAACTCCTCGAAACCTACACCGCCGCGCAGGAGAAGCGCAACGAGGCTCTCGCCCGCGCCAACCGGGCCACCGCCGCGCGAACCTTCGCACGCCTCGCCGAGTACTCCGACAAGCCCGAGACCGCGCGCAAGGCCGCCGGCGACATCATCCGCATGCAGGACGCCAAGGAGAAACATGAACTCGCGACGCGCAACACGCGCATCCGCGCTGTCCAGGCCTACGCGAAACTCCCCTCCCCCAACGTCCGCGATCTCCTCGCCCCGATCCTCGGCCCGCCTACCCCCGCCTCCAATACACCACCTCCGCCTCCAGCACGATCCCCGTCCGCTCCGTCACCCGCCGCCGCACGCTCTCCATGAGCGCCACGATGTCCCGCGCCCTGCATCCCTCGGCGGTGACGACGAAGTTCGCATGAACGGGGCTGACCGTCGCCCCGCCGAACGAAACCCCCTTCAATCCGCACTCATCAATGATCTTCCCGGCGGAGAGACGTTTCGAAGGGTCGTTCGGATCGGTTGGGTTCTTCCAGTAGCACCCCGCCGAGTTCTCCGCCATCGGCTGGCTGTTCTTCTTGTACGCCATCACTTCCTTCAACCGCTCGCGCAGCGCCGCCTGCGCATCCGCCGCGATGCGCTTCAGCCGAAGGTCCGCCCCGACAATCACCAGATGATTCAACCCCGAGTGCCGATACGAAAAATGAATCTCCGGCAGCGGGATCGACTGCAACTCCCCAGCGCGCGTCAGCGCATGAACGCACCGCACCGAGTCCGAGACCTGCCCGAACGCCCCCCCCGCGTTCATCACGATCGCGCCGCCGACCGTCGCCGGGATCCCCGCCAGCGTCTCGAT
>JAGVLZ010000149.1 GCA_020054055.1 Phycisphaerales bacterium | reverse complement strand
GGCCGCGGCGCGCCGGTGGCGATTCGGGATGAATTTGTTGGCCGTGTCGGTCACGACCGCGATCGGATGGCGGTTGTCGTTGAGCGTGCCGGATGCTCGTGCGGCGGGCTCGAACGAGCGGGTGGTGCGGCTGCTGGAATACAACGCGCGCGGGGAGCATTCGCGTCACGACAACGATGCCGTTGCATGGATCAGGGACCAGAACGCGGACTTGATTGTTTTGATCGAGCCGCCCTGGGGATTCCTGAGTGACTACCCGTTTCTGAAGGAGTCGTATCCGTACCGCGTGGAGCCCGAGGCGGGGCTGATGTGGGAGGTGATCGTGCTGAGCCGTTTCCCGGCTGAGGTGCGGGCGATCGCCGCGTACAGCGAGGAGACCAAGTTCAGTTTCGCGGCGAGGCGGAGCGTGATCGTTCGCGCGCCCGGGTGCGAACCTTTCCTGTTGTCGGCGATGCATCCCCCCTCGCCGCGGACGCGCGAGACGTGGCGGCGCGGGATCGATACGACGGAGTTGAACGGCCGGATCATCGGGGATTGGAGGAGGTCATCGGGGATGGAGGCGGTCATCGCGGGCGATTTCAACTCGTCGCCCGCGGGGCGATATCACCGGGCGTTCGCGCGCACCAGCGGCCTGATCGGGTGGTCGCCGATGTTCGGGGGTGGGACATGGCCCGCTTCGCTGCCGACGTGGTTCTCGGTGCCGATCGACCGTGTGTGGACGAGTGCCGGGATTCGAGTTCGGGCGATCACAATCGGGCCGAGGTTTCGGTCGGACCATCGTGGGGTTGTTGCGGAGTTGATGATCCCGGCCGGACCCGAACGGAATCCTTCTCCGGCGAGTCCATCCGAACCGCAGAGCACCGACGCCCGATAGAGTCTGTGGTGCGTCGTCGTCGCGGCCCCGCCGCGCTGTGTTATTGGACTCTCGGAGCATCGTTCGTTCATGTTCGGCCTCAATCCACAACTGATCAGCCTCATCGGTGTCGTCGGCCTCGCCGTCGCGCTCCTGGTCGCGTGGCGCTTCAAGGCCGTGATGCTCGTGTTCGGCGGGCTGCTGCTCACGGCGTCGCTGGCGGCGCCGGTGGATTGGCAGGGCGACGCAGTGCAGACGTGGATGACTCCCGTTCAATCCAGGCGTTCGGAGTTGTTCGCGGCGTGCGGCGTGTTCCTGGTGATGTCGATGGTGCTGAATCTCGGGCGGATGAAGTTCCTCAGCCTGCCCTTGCAGGGGCTGTGCGTGGTCGCGCTCGCGCTGTATGCCGGCGTGGTGCGGCTGATGATCGCGGGAGATTTCTTTGACGGCCTGAACTCGATCATCCTGGCGCTCGTGACGCTGCTGCCCGGCGTGGTGATCGCGCGTTCGTTGTACGAGGACAAGGAAGACGTGCTGTGGATGTTGCGGGTCCTCGCGTCGGTGAGCATCATCTGGGTCGGGTGTTGCGCGGTGCAGTTCGTCGTGCGCGCCAAGGTGCTGACTCTCGCGGGAGGAGGGCGATTCCAGGGGATGCTCTCGAATCCGCAGCACGCGGGGGTGCTGCTCGCGTTTCTCGCGGCGTTGTCGTTTTTTCTGCTGGTGAACGATCGGAAGTATGTGTTCAGGCCGCTGTGGGCGGTGCTCGCGGGGACCAACGTGGCGTTGCTGCTGTGGACGCAGTCGCGCACGGGCTTCGGCATGCTCGTCATCATGTCGATGGCAATTTTTTATGCGAGGCTCGGGGCGGCGATCATCTTCCTGCCGATCGCGGGGCTGTTCTTTGTCGGGGTGGCGTCCGTCATCGGGGTCGATATCGGGGAGGTCGGATTCGGGCGCTTCACCCGAGGGGGCGACACCCGGACAAAGGTCTGGGAGAAGATGTGGGAGCAGTTCACGGAGAACCCGCTGTTTGGCGCGGGCTCGCAGCAGGATGCGGTCCACTCCGAGAACAGTTTCCTGTTGGGACTCGCGTCCTACGGCATCGTGATGGGGGGGCTGATCATCCTGCTCGCGTTCGCGACGGGGTGGCAGGTGCTGCGCGTGCTGCGATTGCGGGGCTATCTCCAAGGGCTCGAGCGTCGGCTCGCGGAGTTGTACGTCGGGTTCTGCGGGGCGTACTTCGCCGGCGCGTTGCTGGAGGGGTACATCGTGTCGCGCGTCAGCGCGCCGCTCGTGCTCATGGTCATCTTCAGCGGGATCGGGGGATGGCTCGTCGAGATCGGCCAGCGGCGGCACGCCGAGGCGCTGCACGCCGAGCCGATTCCTTCCGCGTCGGATACCTGGCTCGCGGAGCAAGGCTCGCCGGAGGACTTCGATGCGGCGGATGAATACGCGGGGTATGGCGATGAGTCATTCCACTCGGCGCTGTCGGATTCGAGGCGACGATTGGACGATTCGCGAGCGCGCGATGAGCGCTCGTGATCCGGGGCTCGGGGTTGCTCAGAGGTCGCGGTAGAAGGACTCATATCGGCGGATCACGGCCGCGGGATCGAGTTCGCGGAGCACCCATTCCTGCCCGCGTCTGCCCATCGCGTCGGCGTCCGCCTCGTTCTCGATCAGCCGGCGCATGGCGGGCGCGAGCGACGTGGCCGGGTTGGGCTTGGGATCGATGATGATCGCCCCGCCGCTGCGTTCGAGTTCGGGCCAGATGTCCACGCCTTTGGTGGTGATGACGGGCCGGGCGAGGGCAAGGGATTCGAGCGGGGCGAAGCCCCAGTTTTCCTGCATGGTGGGGAGGACGTGGACGCGGGACGATTGGATGAGGGCGAGTTTCGCGGGGCCGGAGACCATGTCGAGGAACGCGGCGCGATCGGTGATCCCGAGTTTCGCGGCGTGGGCGATGAGGGTCGCGTCGTAGCCGACGGAGTGCTGGTCGGTGGCGCCCGCGATGGCGAGGCGGAACTGCAGGCCTGTGTTCCAGAGTTGGGCCGAGGCGTCGAGGAGGTGCTCGATGCCTTTCTTCGGGTGCAGTCGGCTAAGAAAGAGTACGAGCGGGCCTTCGCCGGGGGTCTTTGCGAGGAGTTCGTCGGCGGCGTGGGGGTCGATCGGCTTCTTGAATGGTTCGAGGTCGAAGAGGAGCGGGAGGACTTCCGTGCGCGGGTTTGTGAACCACTTCGATGCCTGCGTGCGTTCGGCCTCGGCGGTGCAGAGGACGGCGGAGGCGTTGTTGAGGAGGGCTCGGCCCTTGAATCTGAGGAAGGCGCGCTTCATCCAGACGTGGCCTTGGGCCATGGTCCAATCGTCGAGCATGCCGTGGGTCGAGACGACGTAGGGGATGCCGCGCTGGAAGGCGATGGGTGCGAGTTGGAGGTTGGTTGCTTCCCACGGGCCGTGCATGTGGAGGGCTCGTGCGCCGGCGATGGCTCCTTCGGCGCGGAGGAGGTCGGTCTTCTTGAATCGGCGGATGGGCTTTCGGCGTTCGGGCCAGTCGAGGGTGATGCAGCGGGGGATGAGCATTCCGGGGGGGCCGCCGCGCTTCCAGTCTTTGGGCACGTCGGTGTCGTCGAAGGTGAGCAGGGAGACTTCGTGATTGGCTTTGGCGAGGGCGGCGCAGAGGTCGAGGACGGCGCGGACGACCCCGCCGTGGGAGAGGACGATCTCGGAGAGGTAGTGGACGATCTTCATGGCGGCGCGGGCGGGTCGCTCGCCCATTTCATGGGCGATGAAGAGAGTTTGCAAGCAGCGAATCCAGCGGCTGCGCCGCTGGCAACCATCGCGCGCCCCTTTCACGGGCGAAAACCATCAGCCCTTCCCCGTCGCCCACTTGATCAGCACGTCCGCAACCTCGGCCCGCGTGAACTCTTCGGGCGGGCGCTGGCCCGCGGCGAGCATCTCGCGCACCTTTGTGCCTGAGAGTGAGACCTGGTCGCCCGGGATGTTGGGGAAAGTCTTGGGGCTGACCATGCCGCCCGCGCGTTTCGAGTACGCGGTGTGCTCGAACTTGAAGGGGATGATGACGAGGCTCGCGGGGTCGAGTTCGTCGAAGATGCGCTGGGCGTCGTACGAGCCGTAATAGTTGCCGACTCCGGCGTGGTCGCGGCCGACGATGAAATGGGAGCAGCCGTAGTTCTTGCGGACGAGCGCGTGCAGGATCGCTTCGCGCGGGCCGGCGTAGCGCATGGCGGCGGGCATGACGCTCAGCATCGTGCGCTCGGGGACGAAGTAGTTGTCGAGGAGGACCCTGTAGCACTCCATGCGGACCTTGGCGGGGATGTCGCCCTCTTTGGTCTCGCCGACGAGCGGGTGGACGAGGAGGCCGTCGCCGATTTCCTGGGCGACTTTGCAGAGGTATTCGTGGGCGCGGTGGATGGGGTTGCGCGTCTGGAAGGCGGTGATGGTGAGCCAGCCGCGCTGATCGAAGGCCGCACGCGTCTGCGCGGGAGTGAGGCGGTGATCGAGGAATGCTTCGGGCCCGTTGGGATCGGCGCAGACGGTGAGGGTTTCGACCGGCCCCGCGATGCAGGTGTCGCCCTCGGCCATGACCTGCGCCACGCCGGGGTGCGCGGCGTCCTCGGTGCGGAAGACATTGGGCAGTTCGAGCGCTTTGTTGTGCGGAAAGACCTCTTCGACGGTGATGACCGCCTGGAGCACGCCGTTGGACGCGTGCAGCGCGACGCGCTCGCCGGTCTTCGGCGCATCCGACTTGCTCACCGACAGCAGGATCGGGATGGGCCAGATCGCTCCGCTCGCGAGTTTCATCGAAGTGCAGACGCTCTCGAAGTCGGCGCTGCCCATGAAGCCTTTGAGGGGGCTGAAGGCGCCGATCGAGATCATCTCGAGGTCGCAGGATTGCTTCGGGGTCAGGGTGAGGCGCTTCAGCGAGGCGGCCTCCTTGCGGAGGGCGTCGGCCTTCGCCCCGTCGGCAACGCGATTGACCAGCATGTTCCCATGCGCGGGGACTCGACCTTTCATCCGACGGCTCCTCTTCCGCCGCCGAGCAGTTCGTTGAAGGTGGTGTGCCAGCGCTCGACCCACATCTCGGCGGAGTAGGGGTCGGCGATGTTCCGGCTGCGCGCGCCGAAGGCGGGGAGTTTGTCGTACTGATCGTGCATCCAGGCGAGCGAGTTCGCGAGCGAATCCGCGTTGTCGGTCTCGAAGGTGCAGCCGTTCCAGCAGAAGCGCACCAGTTCCACACGCGACCCGCACGCCTCCGAGCAGACGATCGGCAGCCCCGCGGCGCAGGACTCAACGATCACCAGCGGCCAGGGATCGAACCGGCTCGCGAGGACGAACGCGCCATGCTGCACGAGAATCTCGGGCAGGTCCTTCGGCTGGACAAACCCGCGGTCGGTGACTCCCTCGGTCTGGCGGACCAAGTCGCCCATCGGTCCCGTGCCGCAGCAGGTCAGCGGCCAGGGGTCTTCGACGAGGGCGCGATAGCGGGTGTACCCCTCCATCAGCACGTCGATGGCTTTTTCCTCGGTGTAGCGTCCGGTGAAGAGGAATCGTTTCGGCCAGCCGCCGGGCTGCCGCACGCGTCGCTCGTGCAGGGGGGACAGATTCTGCATGTCGATGCCGTAGACCCCGCGCCGTATCTCGCGTTCCGAGAAACCAAGCACGCGCGCAAGTTGCCAGCATCGCTCGCCCGTCACGAAGACGCGATCGATGCGGTCGAAGAATGCCTTGAAAGCGTACTTGCCGTAGCGCTGGCGGAGCGTGCCGAGGTAGGGGGTGTCCATCGCCATGATGAAGCGAACGCTCTCCGCGCCGGGGAGAAAGGGGATCTTGACAAAGGCCGGGGTGTGCCAGCCGTTGATGACGGCGACGTCGGGCTTGTGCGCCTCGAAGACTCGACGGACGACGGCCTCGTCCACCGGGCCATCGCCCGGCATCAGTTCGCAGGGGATGCCGCGCATGACGTCTTCGCTGAAAGCGGCGCTCGAGGTCTTGCCCCCGGAGCGTCGCGCGAGGACGAAGAGGTCGACATCAGACCGGGCCGCGAGCGCGCGCCAGCACGCCGCCATGTACCCGGAGATCTGAGGCCAGAAGATGACGACCTTCACCGATTCGATGCTCCCAAGCGGATTCAAGGGGGACGGCGCGCCGTTTGGCCCACGCTCTCGCGGGCGGGAGTGTATCGGCTTGTTGGGCGTGTAGGATCGGTCTGATCCGCCCGCTTCGCGGCGGCTCGGGGAGGCTCCCGCGGAGGTCTCGATGCGCGTGTCGGTCGTCATGCCGGTGTTTAACGAGGCCAAGACGGTCGAGCAGGCCGTGGAGCGGGTCATGGCCTCGCCGATCGACAAGGAACTCGTCATCATCGACGACGGTTCATCAGACGGCACGCCGGCGAAGTTGGCCGAACTCAAGCAGCGCTGGCCCCAGATTGTGCTGATCATCCAGGAAGAGAACGGCGGGAAGGGGGCGGCCCTCCGCGCGGGGTTCGCCGCGGCGACCGGGGACATCATCGTCGTGCAGGACGCGGACCTGGAATACGACCCCCAGGACTACCCGCGCCTCATCGCGCCGATCGAGAAGGGGCAGGCAGATGTCGTGTACGGATCGCGCTTCATCGGCGGCGATTCGCACCGCGTCCTCTACTTCTGGCACTCGATGGCCAACCGCGTGCTCACGCTCTTCTCGAATGCGTGTACGAACCTGAATCTCACCGACATGACGACGTGCTACAAGGTCTTCAAGCGCGAGACGCTGGCGCAGATCAAGATCGAAGAGGACCGCTTCGGCATCGAGCCGGAGATGACGGCGAAGGTGGCCCGCCTGAAGTGCCGCGTGTACGAGGTCGGCATCTCCTACCACGGCCGCACCTACGCCGAAGGGAAAAAGATCGGCTGGCGCGACGGCTTCGTCATGCTCTACTGCATCGCCAAATACAACTGGCGCGTGTAGGGGATGAGCAGGCGAGCAGGTGATGGGGTGATGGGGTGATGGGTGATGGGATGAAGGGTGGGGGGGCGAGGGGATGGAGCATTGGAGCGAAGCGACCCTGCCTTCGCCCGTGAAACGGGCGCACGATGGTTGCCAGATGCGCAGCATCTGGATAGGACAACAGTTTGATTCATCTTCACCCATGAAATGGGTGAGCGATGGGAAATGTGCCTCGACCTCTCGATATCCCGAATCATCCCCCGCGCCGCCCATTCCCCGGCATCTCCTTCACCCCTCATCCACCTTCCCCAACCCCGCCGAAACCACCCTCCGCTCCCCCGCGTATACTATGTCTCACATAGTCTGCCGCACACAACCACCCCCGCGGCGTCTTCCAAGAGGTGAACCATGCGGATCGAGACCGAACTCATGCGCGGCGCCGGCCCCGTGGCCGTCCTGAAACTCCTCGAACGGGGCGAGATGTATGGGTACGAACTGGTCGAGGCGCTGTCGAAGCGGACCAGCGGCGTCCTCGACATGGGCCAATCCACCCTCTACCCCCTCCTCTACAACTTGGAAGCGAAAGGGCTGATCGAGGCGACCTGGCGCGAGGCGGACTCCGGGCGCGACCGCAAGTACTACCGGCTCACGGGCAAAGGAAAAAAGCGCCTCGCCGCGGACACCGAGCAATGGCGCGGCGTCATCGCGGCCATGCAATCCCTCGGCGTCGTCTCGATGGGAGGTGCCGCATGAGCACCGAAACGGAAAGGGACTCTGGAACCCCGACCGCAAGGGAGGGGATTCGCGCGGCCATCACACCGCCCACCAAAGGCAACGGCGGACAAGGCTTCTGGCAACTCCTCGAAACCGATCTCGGCTGGTTTGGATTTGCTCGCACACCGATCCGCGCCGAACAAGTCATCGAACGGGCGGCTCTGCCCGCTGCTCATCGCGTGCTCATCGCCCGGGTGGTGAAGCGGACGAAACTGTGGAGGCGGGAACGGGCGGACGTGGCGCGGGAACTGGTGGCGCACTTTGTCGATGGGATTGGGGCTGGGGCGAGCGAGGCGGGGTTGGTTTCAGCGTTCGGCGATGAGAGACGGGCGGCGAGTTTGATCCGGCGTGCAAAGAAGCGCGGGCGGGGGGTGGTGTGGCAGGTGTGGAAGCGGGGGTGGCAGGGGGCGGGGTGCGTTGTCCTTCTGGCCGTCGGGGCGTATCTCTACTTCGGTCTCCGCGTGTGGACTTCATCGCCGTCGATCACTCGGAACTATGTTGCCGAACTCAACGCCCCGGCGCTCGCCGTCCCGGAGAGCGAGCGCGGCTGGCCGCTGGTGCGGGAGGCGATCCTGGCGCAGGCGAAACCGCCGACCTTCACCGATGAAGACGGAACGGTAGCCGATGTCGTCGTTGGGGAAGCACGCCCCGGCACGAAGCACTGGTCGCAGGTGGTGTCCCACCTGCGGCAGAGCGAACGCACGTTGTCGCTGCTTCGCGCCGCATCGGCCAAACCGGCGCTCGCACGACGCCTCGTGCTCGACGACGACAGGGAGTTGATGGTCGCGGTGCATGGAATGTCGCCCACGGGGGGTACCCATCCACCTCCTGAGTACCCGGACATGATCGGCATTCTTCTGCCGCACCTTGGTTCGATTCGTCAATGCGGCAGGTTGTTGCTTGCCGACGCGTTGCTCGCGGTTTCCGAGTCGCAAAGCGAGCGTGTCGTCGAGGACGTAAGAGCCGCGCTGTGGCTTGGCGAACACACGGGCGAGGGCGAGATTCTGATCTCAAGACTGGTTGGGCTCACGGTTTTTCAAGCCTCGATACAGGTCGTGGCGGAAATGGTCGCCGAGACGCCGAGCGTCCTTTCGGAAGAGCAATGGCGATCCATCGCGCACTCAATCGCGTCAGCGCACGGGGGAGGACGGATCATCCTCCCGCTTGGGAGCGAACGAGCCATGTTCGACGACGTCCTCCAGCGGACCTTCTCCGACGACGGGCGGGGCGGCGGCACACTGACGAGCGAGGGATTGAACTACCTTTCGTCGATGGGCTTGCCCGGCGAACTGAACCTGGTCCTCGGCAAGCCCACAGATTCGAGCGGCGCGTTCGCTCCCATCGCCGCCGCGATCATCGCCGATCGCCGATCGCAACGCGAGATATTCGATGGGATCGTTTGCTACCAAGAGTTCCTGGCGGGCAGGCCGCTTTGGGAGCAGCCGACCAAGGCGGAGGTGGCGCGTCGAATCGACGGCCCACTTGACGGCCCGTTCGCGAGGGAACGCTTCGCCCCCGTCGGCTTGGTGCTGCCGGCGTTGCGAAAGGTCTATTTCTGGGGAGAGAGCGTCACGCAGGAGCGAGACGCGCTGCTCGTAGCCATCGCGCTCGAGATCTTCCATCGCCGTCACGCTGCCTATCCAGCGTCACTCGCCGAGCTCGTGCCCGCGTTGTTGCCCGCGGTGCCTCCGGATCGCTACACCGGGAAGCCGCTGAACTACGTCTTGATTGGCGCCCGGCCCGTCCTCTACTCTGTCGGAACCGATCTGGACGATGACGCCGGCCTGCATCCGGCGAAGAGTGCAACGAGAACCCGTGTGACCAATCGCGCCGCGGACTGGATTCACCCCGCCGAACTCGAACGCCTGCGACAGGAGAAGCCCGGCTCCATCCCCGACGGGGATTGGGTTCTGTATCCGCCTTTGGCGACGCGGGAGGAATGAGGAAACCTCGCTGGCGCGCGGGGCTCGTTCTCAAACCCTCGCTGGCGCTTCGGGCTCTGTCAAAACTCCAGCACTTCACCCTCTTCAAGCACCCGGATATCCGTCGTGCTCTTGTCGAACTCGTCGATCACGTGCGTGATCCGCATCTTCTTGCGGATCGCGGCCGGGAGCGCGTTCAGGAGTTCGATCTGTGTGTGGGCGGGGCCGAGGTTGGCCTCGTGGATGATGATGTCGGCGTTCGAGAGCCAGTCAATGTGGGCGGGCTCGAAGCAGGTGTCGCCGGACCAGCCGAGGGTCTTGCCGTTGTGCGAAATTTTGAGGCCGATGGTGGGGACGGGGTGGATGGTGTAGCGGCACTCGACCTTCAGGCCGACGATCTCGATGGCGTGGCCCGGCTCGAAGGTGCGGACGTCGAAGAAGTCGGCGAGGACCGACTTGCGCCCGCCGCGGGTCAGCGGCGGGTCCATCGCCGGGGCGAGTCGCTCCCAGAGGCGCTCGGCGGAAGCGGGGTGGGTGTGGACGCGGGGCATGGTGCGGTTGATGCCGCGGAGGCGCGAGACGAATCGTGCCCAGCCGAAGGATTCGAGGCCGTTGACGTGATCGCCGTGGAGGTGGGTGATGAGGATGTCGTCGATTTTGTCGTGATCGACTTTCCAGCCCGAAGATTCGCAGGCCTCGCGGATGGCCCGGTGGATGAGGTCGGGGCAATCGAGGAGGAAGTAGCCGCCCGGGCCTTCGACGACCGCGCTGGTGCCGAAGCCGCGGCTGGTGAAGGCGTCGCCTATGCCGAGGATGAGGGCGCGCATCGTTTCCCCAAGGCTTCTGCGGCGCGTGGCAACCTGATCCGCCGCACGATGCGGGCATGGTACCGAGTGGCCGGGCGGCGGTCGAAACGGCTGTTGAGACGGGAATCCGGCGGCTATTCGGCCGGTCGAATGCCGAGCCTGACGGGGACCTTCTGCTCTTCGCCGTCGCGGATGATCGTCATCTCGACGGAGTCGCCCGGCTCGAAGGCGCGGAGCGCTCGGCGGAGATCCAGGAAGTTGCTCACCGGCTTGTCGCCCACGGCGACGATCACGTCGCCCGGGACTTGGTAGAGGCGTCGGCGATCCTGGATGGTGCGCGTGCCGCGGAGGCCGGCCTCGAACGCCCCGG
>JAGVLZ010000050.1 GCA_020054055.1 Phycisphaerales bacterium | reverse complement strand
GCCGCCGCACACCGGGACGCCGAGCTCCGCGCGTTCAGTCGGTTGCATCGCCGGATCGAAGATCACCGAGTTCCCCGCCGCGCCCCCCGATGAAACGATGAAGGTGCGCTCCCCGCGCTTCAGGTACCCGTTCGAGCCGTGGGGCGAAAACGAAAGGAACACCCGCGACCCCGCCGCCCCGACGATCTCACCGGCGAAGCACGCGACGTCCGGCATTGGCAAGGCGCGATCCCCATCGGACGAGCCGAGCACCACCCGTGCCCCAGGCGCAAAGACCTCAACCCGCCGCAGCGACAGGATCGCGGTCGAGCCGCCGGGCAGCGCGAAATCATGCAGCGTCAGGGTTGGTCGATCCTTGATCTCGAGATACGCCCTCCCGTCGAAGGTGAGGTCCACTTGACCGTCCGCTGCCGCTCCCCCGGGCTTCGGAACCAAGGGCTGGGGAGTCGATCCTGCCCCCCTCGCCGTTCCGCCCGCGACCAAGAGCAACACCAACGCCATAGCGACAGACATTACGATCGAGCGCATGGACTCTTCCTTGTTGAGCGGTTGACGGTTCCAGCCGATGACTCTCGAACCCTACAACGAATCAAATCCGCATGTCGGAAAAACATCGCGCGATGCGGAATTTGGGCGTGGGTTTGTTCGGAACCTGAGTGGGTCGAGCCGCACTCGATCCCTTCGATTCGCCTCCCCGCGTTCGCTCGCTACAATCCTCCCCCCATTCCACCAGACGAGAGGCCTCATCGATGAAAGCGACCGATCTTCGCCCCGGGTATGCCTGCCGAATTGACGGCAAGTTGTACGTCATCACCAAGTTCGAGCACCGCACGCCGGGCAACCTGCGCGCCTTCATCCAGGTCAAACTGAAGGACGTGAACACCGGCCTCTCGATCGAGCGCCGACTCGCCTCGAACGACGAACTGGAAGTCACCACTCTCGACCGCCGCGCGATGGAGTACCTCTACCCCGAGGGGGACTCCTTCGTCTTCATGGATATCGAGTCCTACGAGCAGTACCACCTGCATAAGGACATCGTGGGCGAGGCGATGCAGTACCTCCGCCCCAACTCGCAGACGATCATCCTGATGAACGGCACGGTGCCGCTGCTCGTCGAACTTCCCTCCGCCGTCGAACTCCTCGTCACCGAGACCGAGCCCGGCGTCAAGAACGCCACCGCGACCAACGTGATGAAGGAGGCGGTCCTTGAGACCGGCCTCAAAACCCGCGTGCCGCAGTTCATCGGCGTGGGCGAAACGGTCAAAATCGCCACCGAGGATGGTGCCTACATGTCGCGGGCGCAGGCACCGGGCGAGACCAAGAAGTAAATCGAACCGGGAACGGGTTGCAGCCCGGCATCCAGTTATTTCGCCCGAACTCCCCAACTTTGCGGGGTGAGAAAGCGTTTTCTGCGCTTCAGACGCTGTTTTTCGCGTTGCGCGGAATCCGTCGCCCCCGCTTTCCGAATTAGACGCTGTGTGAATTATGGGCCAAGCGGCCTCCGCAACGCCCAAACGTGAACCGTCCGGGCATCTCATCCGTAGAAGTATCTGGAGAAAGTTCAGCACGCCGCCTCGTGGCGGAAGCATAGCGCAGGGAAGGGAGGGCGCCCATGGCCGACGCAGTCATCGACAGAATCAATCCGGCCGACCTCGGCCTCATCTCGCACCTCTACAACTCCATCTTCCGCCCCGTCATCTCGGAAGACGAGTTGAAGAAGCGCCTCCGCGGGCGGCACAACGTCCTCGCGCAGGTCGCCCGCGTCGGCAACGACGCCGTGGGCTTCCTCATCGGCATGGAACTGCGCCCCGATACGCACTACATCTGGACCTGCGGCGTGGCCCCCGAGATGCGCCGCGCCGGCATCGCCACCCAACTCATGCATTCCGCCGAGGACTGGGCCCGAACCGAGGGCTACAAAGTTCTCCGCTTCGAGTGCGAGAACACCATCCGCCCTTTCCTGCACTTCGGCATCGCCAACGATTACGACATCGTCGGCATCCGCTGGGACTCCGAGCGGATGCAGAACGTGGTGATCTTCGAGAAGCAGTTGGGTGAGGGGGAGTAAACGGCTCACGCGGAGGCGCGGGGGACGCGGAGCATGAACTTGTGATGGCGGGTTTCGCCCGTGAAACGAACGGGCGATGTTTGCCAGATCCGGACCATCTGGCAATCGGCTTCGACTAGAACTCTTCAGTGTCCCAACCGAGCACGCCAAGGCCACCTGTAATTTTCCGGCGCGCCGCATCGAGGCACCGATGCAGATCGCCGCGCGCCTCGTGAACTGCGGGGAACTTTTCCTTTTGCTCCATCGCATCCCGAAGCAGTGGAAGGGGCCACGCGGCATACCCTGAATCTTTGTCCGGCGCCATGAAGGTGCTCCGCAGCCAGGAACGTTCGGGCAGCCCATCCTTGACGAACCACGAGCGCTCAAGTGTGAGCAGCACCTCGTTCAATCGGCCCAGCCGCCCCTCATCCAGCGATCCCGCCTTCTCGATGATCCGCTCGTTGAGCGACTTCGCACGCGCGTCGATCGACTTGGTGAACTCTCGTTGCTCCCCAACATCCATCGCAATCCCCGCAGCCTTCGCCTTCTTCTCCAGTTCGTCGAGATGCTTCCTGACCGCCGGCCCGATCCCCCTCGGATCGATCGGCAGGACATCCCCCCGCGCCAAGCGCGCCACCGCGATGTTCAGCACCCTCACCACCATCAGCGACGGCTCGTAATCCTCACCCACCACCTTCCGATACCACCGCAGCGTGTCGTAGTTCGAGTGATACGACGTGCCGCGCGATCCGCTGCCGCCGACGGAGGCGCTGGGGATGCACGCGTGGAAGTAGAAGCCGACGTGGTCCGACCCGCCCCCCATCGTTCCGACGAGGCTCACCGGATCGACGACCGAAGCGGCATCCATCGCGCGCTTCCGCGTGGTCCACTCCGTGTACACCGTGCGCTCGGGGTCCCGCGGCTGTGGCACATCGCGCGTTGCATCGACAATCAGCGTCGCCAGCGTCGGCGCGCCGCTGGCATTGAAGAGCGGCCCCATCGCCGCCATGTCGAGATTGAAGTACGCGATGCCGCCCTTCATCAGCCGATCGATATTCGCCTCGACCCATTCGCTCGAGCCGACGATGCCGTGCTCCTCCGCCGCCCACGCCGCGAAGAGGATCGTGCGCTCCGGCCGCTCGCCGCGCTTCGCTGCTTCGCCGAAGAGCCGCGCCGATTCCATC
>JAGVLZ010000003.1 GCA_020054055.1 Phycisphaerales bacterium | reverse complement strand
GGACGGGCGTTGGGATCGGTCGGCAGTCCGCTGCCGCTTCCCGGGGTGCCCGAGGCGTTCTCGCGCTCGCCGGTCTTTTCGACGCGCATCTGCTTGCCCTCGACGATCGCGGCGCACAGTTCGCGGATCACCACGTCGATGGAGCGCATCGAGTCGTCGTTGCCGGGGATCGCGATATCGACGAGGTCGGGGTCGCCGTCGGTATCGATCAGACAGATCGTGGGGATGCCCAGTTTGCGGGCTTCGAGCAGGGCGTTGTGCTCGCGCGCTGTATCGATGACGACCATGCAGCCCGGCATCTTGTCCATATGGCGGATGCCCTCGAGGTTCCGCTTGATCTTCTTCATTTCGCGCCGCAACTGGCTCTCCATCTTCTTGGAGTAGGACTGGAAGTTGTCCTTCTGCTCGATGGCTTCGAGTTCTTCCATGCGCTTGAGGCGCGAGCGGATGGTCCGGTAGTTGGTGAGCGTGCCGCCCAGCCAGCGCTCCGTCACCCAGTGCATCTTCACATCGCCCACGCGCTGCTGGAGCACGTCGCGGGCCTGACGCTTGGTGCCGACGAAGCACACGTCCTTCCCCTCCGACACGCACCGCGCGATGTACTTCTTCGCCAGCAGGATCCCCTTGATGGTCTCCTTAATATCGATGATGTGGATGCTGTTCCGCTTGCCGTAGATGAACGGCTGCATCTTCGGGTTCCAGTTGCTGGCGCGCTGGCCGAAGTGGATCCCGGCTTCGATGAGGTCTTTGACGAGTGACGACGACATGGGTTGCTCTACTTTCGTGCAGCGGAACCGCGGGACGGACAACCGGCGGGCGCGTCCCCACTGGGGCAACGAACCTGTCAATCCCGCAAAGGTCGCTTCGTGTTGCGGCGTGGCCACCAAACCATCGCCGCGGAGACGAAAACCATTGGGCTCGCGGGGCGTCCGGGACATCCGGGGCACCAGCGTCGGCCAGCCGATGAGGCCGAACAAACAGTGTACCACGGCCGATCCGCCCGGGAAAGCCTTTCGCAAAGAGCGGAATGGGAGCACTCACCCCGTCGCGCCGGGCCGCCCCACCCGCATTTTCCAAGTGCTTTGCCCTGAATGAGGCCTTCAAGCCCGACAAGTTGAAACACGAGAATGAAAAACCCCGTGTTTCCCGGTTTTTTCTGATCGGGGCGAGAGGATTCGAACCTCCGGCCATTCACCCTCGGACCGGGTCCGGGCGTCGCGAAAAGCCCTGAAAGCACCGACCGTTCTGGAATAACAACCGATTTTCTCGCGTTTGCACGTCCGCGCGAGACTCCGCCGATTTGAGCGCGCAAACGCGGCGTTCGATCGCTCAAAACGGGCGGGGGGATCCGGTGTTTACAGCGGAGACTCCGCATGGGCGCGCCCTGACGCGGGATCGCGCACTCGACCGGCGGGGCGCGTCAGCCGCCGCCTAGCACCTTCAATACGTCGGACTTGTCTTTGGCGCGGGCATAATCGACAGGGGTTCGGCCGCGGCGGTCGGTGATGGCGGTGCTCGCGCCGGCCTGCTTCAGGACGCGGGCGACTTCCATATGTCCCTCGCGTGCGGCAAAGTGCAGCGCCGTCAGGCCTCCGCTGCTCTGCGCGTCGAGTTGAACTCCGCGCGCGATCATCGCGTTGACGACGCCGAGCAGTCCCCGGCGGGCGGCGAACATGAGCGCGGTCTGTCTTTGCCTGTCCCGAACTTCGAGATTTGCCTTGCCCTCGACCAGCGCGAGCGCGGCCGCGGACCTCGAATAGTGGCAGGCCATCATGAGCGCCGTCCGATTATCCTCGTCAACGGCGTCGACCTGCCCGCCGTGTCCGAGGATGAAGCGCACCGCCTTGTCGTTGTTCGCGATCGCGGCGTCGTGCAGCGGGGTGCTCCGGTCGCGACCGGCGTGCGAGTTGATGTTCGCGTTGCTCGTCGCCGCCGCGCTCAGGTCGGCGTCGCTGTTGGATCGGGCGGCGGTGAACCATGGATTCGACCCGCCTCCCCCCTGACACCCCGCCGATGCGAGGACTGCGGCCGTCAGCGCCAGACGAAGCGAGATCAGTGGTTTCATGTGAGGTGCCCCTGCTGTTGGAAAGCGTCTAACCGAGCGATCCCTTGGTCGCCAGTGTATGGAAGGCCGGGGAGGCGTACAACCGGCGTGTTGGGAGAAAGCAAAGTGTCTTTCGCCCGTATCTTGTGGAGGCATGGTTGCGAAGGGACGGCCGCAATCGCCGTGTGACACCGCCAGTGTCCATTCCCCTATAGTTGACCCGAGCGATGGCTGAGCAGGCGTGTGCAGCCCCGATGACACCAGGTGAACCATCAAATTTACGATGCGTCGTGCTGGTTCCGACCTTTAATCACGGCGCGGCGCTCGGGGGCGTGCTCCGATCACTCGATGGGTGCGGGTTGCCCATCATCGTGGTCAATGACGGAGCGACGGATGACACCGCCTCCATTCTGAATCGCTGGCTCGCTGATTCGGCCCAGGAAGGGACGCGAATGGTCGTTGGCTTTTCGGAGAACAAAGGGAAGGCCGAGGCGCTCCGCTCAGGCTTTGCGTTGGCGACCCGACGAGGCTTCACACACGCGCTCACGATCGACTCGGACGGTCAGCACGACCCGGGCGATTTGCCCCGCATCATCGCGGCGGCCAATGAGC
>JAGVLZ010000139.1 GCA_020054055.1 Phycisphaerales bacterium | reverse complement strand
TGGCCACCCTCCGCCTGGTGCAAGATGACTTCCACGGCGACTGGAACTACACCATCAAACCGCGCACAACGTAGCACTTATTTGCTGACGCGCCCTAAGCACCCGTATCGATATCGTTCGGAACCTTTCCGGTGATCCCCGCGAATGGTTCGCTCCCGGACCCTTCCCGCCTTAGAATCTTCTCCCCCAACACGCCACGTCCGCGCCCCATGCGGAATCAGGAGTTCCCGTTCGATGAATGCCGCTGTCACCGCCGCCGTCACCCCCCACGCCGCCACCAACGCCGCCGCGAGCGCGCCCAAAACCGCCGGCCTCGAAGGAATCATCGCCGGACAGACCGCCGTCGGCGCGGTGACGCAGGGCCAGCTCCTCTACCGCGGCTACGAGATCCACGACCTCGCGCAGCACGCGACCTTCGAGGAAGTGGCGCACGTCCTCCTCGTCGGCCACAAGCCCTCCGCCTCAGAACTCGCCGCCTTCAAGGCCGAGATCATCGCCGAGCGCGCCCTCCCCGAACTCGTCATCGACACACTCCGCAAGACCGCCAAACTCCCCAACACCGTGCCGATGGACACCCTCCGCACCGCCGTGAGCATCCTCGGCCACCTCGACCCGGACTGCCAGGACGTCTCCGCCGAAGCCAACCTCCGCAAGTCCAAGCGCCTCCTCGCCAAGATCGCCACGATCATCGGCCACATGCAGAACATCATCGACGGGCTCGACCTCGTGAAGCCCGATCCTTCCCTCGACCACGCCGCGAACCTCCTCTGGATGATGACCGGCAAGAAACCCACCACCGAGCAGGCCCGCGTCCTCGATGTCTCCCTCATCCTCTACGCCGAGCACGATTTCAACGCCAGCACCTTCACCGCGCGCACCATCGCCGGCACCCTCGGCGACCTCCACGGCACCATCACCGGCGCCATCGCCGCACTCAAGGGCCCCCTCCACGGCGGCGCGAACGAGATGGCGATGGAGATGCTCAAGGAAATCATGAACGACGTGGGTGAAGCCGCCATCGGCACCCCCAGGGTCGATCAGTGGATGGACAAGGCCTTCGCCGAGAAGCGCAAACTCATGGGCTTCGGCCACCGCGTCTACAAAAACGGCGACCACCGCGCCCCCATCCTCCACAAACTCGGCCGCGCCATCGCCGACAAGGACACGGCCAATCCCGGCGGCCACTCCGCCTCCGCGTGGTTCAAACTCGGCGAGCAGGTCCAGAAGATCATGCTCGACAAGAAGAACATCCACCCCAACGTCGATTTCCCCTGCGGCCTGACCTACTTCACCATGGGCATCCCCGTCCCGCAGTACACCCCTATCTTCGTCGCATCGCGCATCACCGGCTGGGCCGCACATGTGATGGAGCAGCACGCGAACAACCGACTGATCCGCCCGATCGCCGAATACGTCGGCCGCCCGCAGACGAAGTGGTAGCCTGCGGAGCCGGTCACTTCGTTCCCGGCTCGTACTGATCCTCGACGAGCCCCGAACGGAGTGAGGGGAAGGTACGCTTTCGCCCGTGTCCACCCTCCCGAATGACCGCGGCTCCATCGACACCGAGCGGCGCAACCCGCGCTCGATGCGCCTCGACCAATTCACCATCGCCGAGTGCGTCCGCCTCATCAACGCCGAGGACGCCACCATCGCCGCCGCCGTTGCCGCCGCGACACCAGCCATCACCGCATTCATCGACGCGATTCTCCACCGTATGGCAACGCAGTCGCCCCCTCCGGGGGGCCGCCTGATCTACTTCGGCGCCGGCACCTCCGGCCGCCTGGGCGTCCTCGACGCCTCCGAGTGCCCCCCCACTTTCCAATCACCCCCCGGCATGATCGTCGGCATCATCGCTGGCGGCGACTCCGCCCTCCGCCTCTCCTCCGAAGGAAAAGAAGACGACCCCGACGGCGCACGCCGGGAGATCGAACGCCTCAACATCGCCCCGAACGACAGCGTCCTCGGCATCGCCGCCGGCGGCACCACCCCCTACGTCCTCGGCGCGCTCGACCTCTGCGCCGAGCGCGGCGCCCTCACCGCCTTCCTTACCTGTTCACGCGTGCCGACGCCCCCCTTCGTCGCGCATCACATCATCATCGACACCGGCCCCGAGATCGTCACCGGCTCCACCCGCATGAAAGCGGGCACCGCCACCAAACTCATCCTCAACACCATCACCACCACCCTCATGGTCCAACTCGGCAAGGTCCACGAGAACCTGATGGTGGACCTCCGCGCCACCAACGACAAACTCCGAGATCGTGCGGCACGGATCGTCTGCACGCTCACCGGGATCAACCGCGAAGAGGCCCTTTCACTTCTCGATCGCGCGGGGGGATCGTGCAAGTCAGCAATCGTGATGGGGCGGCTCGGGTGTTCGCGCGAGGAGGCCGAGGGGCGGCTGGAGCGCGCCGGGGGTCGGTTGAGGGGGGCGTTGGAGTGAACCGGCGATAGAGAGGACCCTCTTGCAGCGCGTCACGCGCGATGAATCCACCCGCCGGCGATGAGCCAGTCGGGGTCTGCTGCGTCGTAGCAGACGAGCGCCTGCCCCGGCGTCACGGCGTGCTGCGGCTCATCGAATCGAACCTCGAACGTGCCGCGACGCCCGGAGTGCGTCGCACCGTCAGACTCAGCACTCACCCGCACCTCCGCACGCACCGGCTCCGCGCCGTAGCGGATCTTTGCCAGCACCGGCCGCCACTCGCCGCTCGGCGGCGGGTCGGCGAGCCAGTTGGCCTCCGCGACCATGCACTCGCCGCACTCCAACGCCGACTTCTCTCCCACCATCACCGTGTTCGACGACGGGTCCTTGCCGACGACATAGACGGGATGGCCGAGCGAAATCGAAAGCCCACGACGCTGGCCGATGGTGAATCGGTGCTGACCGTCGTGCGCGCCGACCACGTTCCCGGCCGTATCGACGATCGCCCCCTCGCGCATCGCGCCCGGACGGCGGCGCTCGATGAGCCCTGCGTAGTCGTTGTCGGGGACGAAGCAGATCTCCTGCGAGTCCGGCTTGTCGAAGACGGGGAGGCCCAACTCCCGGGCCATCTCCCGCACGCGCGGCTTCTCGAGCGATCCGATCGGCAGCAACATCTCGGCGAGCCGCTCGCGCGGCGCGCCGAAGAGCACATAGGACTGATCCTTGGAGTGATCGACGCCTCGGAGCAGGCGGTGACCCCTTGCTTGCGCGCGGGGCTCGTTTGAGTGACCGATGCGTGCGTAGTGGCCGCTGGCCACGAAATCCGCGTCGATCTGCTTCGCGTAGTCGTGGAGTTTGCCGAACTTCAGCCAATCGTTGCAGCGCACGCACGGGTTTGGCGTCCGCCCCGCGACGTACTCATCCACGAAGTAGTCGATGATGCGGCCAAAGTCCTTCTTGAAGTTGCAGACATAAAACGGGACATCGAGGTGGGCCGCGACCAGCCGCGCATCCGCCGCATCACTGATGGAGCAGCACCCCTGGTGGCCGATCTTCAACTTCGCGGGATCGCACGCGGCCCCGTCCGGGTCGAAGCGCTGCAACTCATCGAGCGATTCCCCCGGCGATCCCAGCCGCATGAAGCACCCGACCACCTCGTACCCCTCGCGCAGCAACAGCGCCGCGGCGACGGACGAATCGACGCCGCCGGACATGGCGACCAGGACTTTGGGCTTCCGTGTGGTCATCGGCGAGGGAGTCTATGCACGCCGCGCGCCGATTCTTCATGCGGATTGAATCAAGCCGTCGGCGCGGTCAAGGATCAGCTTCGTCTCGGCGCTGCTCGGCGCCTCGGCGATCAACCGAAGAATCGGCTCGGTGTTGCTGGCTCGCACATGGAGCCATGCCGAGCCTTTTCCACTCGGCGCGGGGAAGTCAAGGCGCACGCCGTCCTGCTTGTCGATGCGGACGCCATTGCCAAAGTGGGCGCCCTCCGCCGCGGCGAGCGCACGCTCGATCAGTCCGGGTCGGAGTTCGATCTTTCGCTTTTCAATCGCGTAAGACGGCGTGCTCGCAACGATTGCACTCAGCGGCTTCCGCTCGCGTGCCAGGAGGGCCAGAGTGAGCGCCATCGCGCTGAGACTATCGCGGATGAGCGTGACCTCGGGCCAGATCACGCCGCCGTTGCCCTCACCCCCCATGACCGCGCCGACGCGCTTCATCGCCGAGACGACATTCGCCTCGCCCACGGCGGAACGGTGCACCGTCGCTCCCATCCGCCGCGCCACGTCATCGATCATGCGGCTGGTCGAGAGGTTGGCGACAAGATCGCGAGACGGCCCGGCGCTGGCGCTTGGGGCTCCGTTGTTACCGAGCAGTGCCATCGCGCCCAGCACCAGCGTGTACTCCTCGCCGATGTATCGGCCCCCTTCATCGAAGACGGCAAGACGATCGGCGTCCGGGTCCTGCGCGAAGCCGACGTCCGACCCGCGCTGCGCCACTTCCGCACTCAGGGACACAAGGTTTTCGCGCGTCGGCTCCGCAGGATGAGGGAACACTCCCGAGTTGCTGTCGTGCAGGTGCGTCAGTTCGCAGTTGAGCGAATTGAGCAGGAGCCGCGCCCCCTCAACCCCCGACGCATTCAACGAATCCAGCACCACCTTGAATCGTCGCGCGCGGATCGTCTCGATGTCCGCAACCTTTGCGAGCGCAGCCAGCACCCTGTCGGCGTGCCCCTTTGCGGCGACCGCGTCGCGCTCGATGGAACCGAACCGATCGGCGGGAACGAATCCGTGTTGATCTCGCTTGAATCGCTCGATGATTCTCGACGCGGTCGGGGCATCGGGGGCCGCACCCTCCGCGCTGATGATCTTCATCCCGTTCCATTCAGCGGGATTATGACTCGCGGTGAGCGTCAGCCCCGCGCTCGCGCGATGGTGGACGACCATCACCCCTATCGTCGGCGTCATCGCGGTGCCCAGGTCGATGACTCGACAGCCGGCCGCAGCGAGCGCGGAGCCGACCAGCCCCCGGAGCACATCGCCACCCTTTCGACCATCACAACCGAGCACAACGACGGGACGATCGATCCGCTGCTCCTCGCGCAACCACGACACCATCGCTCCGACGAATCGGCAGATCACGTCCGGCGTGAGACTGGCGCCCACGATTCCGCGGCAGCCGCTGACCGAGAGCATGAGGGGGGCCTGATTCGAGGGGCTCGATGCCATCGCTTCGATGATACGGGTTCAGGCGATCACCATCAGGTCCGACGGAGGGTCGATCGGCTGGCTGATCCACAGTTCGTTCCGCGCGAAATCGGCGAGGTGTACGGTCAGCCCCATCGTCGGGCCGACCGAAGTGCGTTGCACGACTCGAACGATCGGCCGGTCGATGGAATCGGGTTGAACGCCGACGACGACCGCCGGGGTGTTGTTCGAGAGCATGACGTGACTGCCCACGGGGAAGAGGCCCGCCGACTCCACGAGCGCGCGGACGCAGCGCTTCTCAAAGACCCCGGCCGAGGCCTGCATGATGATCTCCTCGATGGCCTCGTAGGGGCGCTTGGCGCTGCGGTAGCGGCGCCGGGCCGCGGCGGCGGCAAAGGCGTCAGCAACGGCGACAACCTTGGCGATGTCGGCGATCGCTCCCCCTCGCAAGCCGCAGGGATAGCCCGAGCCGTTCTCTCGCTCGTGATGCTGATACGCCGCGTGCCGAACATCCTCCGGCAGCCCTTCGACGGCGTCGAGCATGACAACGCTGAAGGTCGGATGACGGCGAACGCGGTTGATCTCCATCTCGCTGAGCGGGCGGCCCGAGATGCGCAGGTCCGCGGGCACGAGCCCCATCCCCACGTCGGCGAGCAGCCCCGTCATCCCGGCGAGGCGTATCGCATCGTCGGACCATTGCAGCCGGGCGGCGATGGCGACGCCCAGGCACGCGACCGCGTAGCAATGCTCCGGGAGGTAGTCCTCTCCGCGCGGCGCGAGCAAAGCGAGTTGCGTGAAGCGTTCGGGGTGCGTGCGTTGAAGGTGGATCAGTTCGGAGACGAGCAGGCTGATCTCGCCGACGGTCACCGGAAGCCCCGACAAGATGCGCGCGAACGCGCGCCGAAATCGTCTGACGCGTTCGCCCCGGAACTCCGCCAGTTTGGACTCATCCGGCCAATCCGCGAGGTGTGGGCCGTAGGCAGCGCGCGAGGAGGCCCACGCGGGGGTCGGCGCTGGGCGGATGCGGAGGGGGAGACGCTTCCATTCCCCCGCGAGGTCGGCCACACATTGATCGGCGAGTTTCATCCGGGCGGCCCGCAGCCGCTGATCTTCTTTTTCGGGTGTGCCGAGGAACGCGCCGAGTTCATAGGCGTCGGCGTGATGGCTCTCGACGTATTGCCCCGCCTCGACCGCGAGGACGCCCCCCGCGGTGACAACGTCCATCGGAGCGCGCGTTCCGATCGGCGCGGGATCGACGAGTCTGAGCAGGGCGGCCTGCTGGAGGTCCGACGCCGACGCCGCGAGAAAGAGGTCCCCCCACTTCGACTGCGAGATCATGCGGCACATCGCCTCGGTGAGAGTCGTCCCGCCGCTGAGCAGTTTGACCCCCTGGCGCGTGTAGAGCGCGAGGGGGAGGCGAGTCCCTGGGCGCAGAGTAGTGGCATCGACTTGTCGCATGTCTGGATTCTCCGGCGGACAACTGATCATCGACCGAGAACGCGCCCCGATTGGGAGCAACTCGGCGCAATGACATGGCTCCGCGGCGCGGGCGCGATCGAGAGGGGTTATGGGAACACCTCGCTCCGCCGTACACTCCCACCATGTTCGAGTTATCCATCGAATCAAGGTTCTCCGCCGCCCACGCGATCCGGCTGGGCGGAGCGGTCGAGCCGTTGCACGGCCACGACTGGCTCGCGACGCTGACGATCGCGGGGGAAACACTCGACGAAGACGGGCTGCTCTGTGACTTTCACACGATCGAGGAGGCGCTGCGCACGATCACGGGGCGGTTCCACAATCGAAATCTGAATGAAACGCCTCCATTTGATTCGAAGAATCCCACGGCGGAACTGGTCGCCAAACACATCGCTGACAGCCTTGCGCCGATGATGCCCAGCGAAGCACGCATTCTCTCGGTGCGCGTGACCGAGGCCCCCGGATGCGCGGCGACCTATCGGCCGGCGCCTTGAACTTCACTCTTCCCTGGCCACTCTCGACCAGGCGTCCTTCAGCGTCACCGTGCGATTAAACACGAGTGCGCCGGGTTTCGCGTCTCGATCCACGCAGAAGTAACCCAGGCGCTCGAACTGCACCTTGTCGCCGACCTTCGCTTCCGCAAGGCTCGGCTCGATCATCGCGCGCACGACTTCCAGCGAAATCGGATTGAGGTCATCCATGAACTCGCCGGTTCGCGCACCGGGGTCTTCGACCTTGAACAAGCGGTCGAAGAGTCGGACCTCCGCCGGGACTCCGAGGTCCGCCGAGACCCAGTGCAGCGTCGCCTTGACCTTTCGGCCGTCGGGGGAATCGCCGCCGCGTGTCGCGGGGTCGAACGTGCAGCGGAGTTCGGTCACTTCGCCGGTCGCTGCATCCTTGACGACGCGCTCGCACTTGACGAAGTACGCCCAGCGGAGACGCACTTCGCGCCCAGGGGCCAATCGGAAGAACCGTTTGGGCGGATTTTCCATGAAGTCGTCGCGCTCGACGAAGAGTGTGCCGGTGAATGGCACCGTGCGCGAACCCGCGGCGGGGTCTTCGGGGTTGTTCTGGGCTTCCAGCCAGTCCACCTTGCCCTCGGGCCAGTTCTCGATCGTGACCTTGAGCGGGCGGAGCACACCCATGGCGCGCGGCGCCCGCCTGTTCAAGTCGGTGCGGATCGCATTCTCGAGCCGACCGAGGTCGATGACACTCTCCGTTTTCGTGACGCCGATTTCCTCCCAGAACGTGCGGATCGCTTCCGGCGTGTATCCCCGCCGACGAAACCCGCTGATCGTCGGCATTCTCGGATCGTCCCAACCCTTCACCGTCCCCTCCTGCACCATGCGCAGGAGATTGCGCTTGCTGAGGATGGTGTAGGTCAGGAGTCCCTTCGCGAACTCGACCTGTTGCGGGTGGTGAATCTTCTTGTCCGCCGACCGCCCCTCGTTCACCGAGTCGATGAACCAGTCGTAGAGCGGCCTGTGATTCTCGAACTCGAGCGTGCAGATCGAGTGTGTGATCCCCTCGATCGAATCCTCGAAGCCGTGCGCCCAGTCGTACATGGGGTAGATGCACCACTTGCTCCCGGTGTTGTGGTGCGCCTCGTGAAGGATGCGGTACATGACGGGATCGCGGAGGTTGAAGTTCGGCGAAGCAAGGTCGATCTTCGCGCGGACGGTCATCGCGCCATTCGGGTGCGTGCCCTCTTTCATCTCCTGAATGAGGCGCAGACTCTCCTCGGCGGGGCGATCGCGAAACGGGGAAGTCGCGGGCGCCGTCGGCGTGCCGCGACGCTTCGAGACCTCATCGGCGGACAACTCGCAGACATAGGCCTTCCCCTTGCGGATGAGTTCCACCGCCCAGTCGTACATGCGGTCGAAGTAGTCGGACGCGAAGAAGAGGCCGCCGCCGTTGGGGCCATGCCAGTTCGCGCCGAGCCATGCCACGTCGGCCTTGATCGAATCGACGTATTCCTGCTCCTCCTTCGCGGGGTTGGTGTCGTCGAAGCGGAGGTTGAATCGCCCGCCGAACTTTTGGGCCAGGCCGAAGTTGAGCAGGATGCTCTTGGCATGGCCGATGTGCAGGTATCCGTTCGGTTCGGGCGGGAACCGCGTGTGGACGCGCGGCGAGCCGGCGGTTTGCGCCGACCCGGGGCGCGAAGCATCGGAGGCTTTCCACGTCCCCCACTTTACGGCGCGGCAATCATCCTCCACGATCTGCTGGATGAAGTTCAACGGCTTGTCGGCGGTGTCGTTCATTGTTTCCTGCCGGCATGGTAGGGAAACGCGTGCGAGCCGCGACAATGCTCACCGCTTCTATACTTCCGCCCCCTCCCCGCACCCCGAAGGCGTCTCCCTACTTGACCGCACTCATGCCCGCCAGTCCTCCCGAAAACCCAACTGCTCCGAAGAAGCGCCGATTCCGAAGCGTCGCCTCGGAGGAGCACCACCACGCCGACAAGTTCCGCCGGGAGCAACCGACGATCTGGCTGCTCTCGCTCGTGTTGCCCTTTGCGATCACCGGAATGGTGATCGGGGCGGTCTGGTTCATGACGGACTGGGACTTCGTGTGGAAGTTAATGGTGAAAGCCGCGATCGCCTTCTTCGGCGCCGGTCGGTTCATCATCCTCGCCGGGGGCGACGCCGGGAACGACGCCACGCTCAGTTCGATGACCCGCGGCCAACTCTTCGCGATGGTCACATACATGGATATGTTCGTGGCGGCGCTGCTGGTCGTCCACGCGGGGCTGATCTTTCGCATCCCGAAGTTC
This sequence comes from Phycisphaerales bacterium, assembly GCA_020054055.1. GTDB lineage: Bacteria > Planctomycetota > Phycisphaerae > Phycisphaerales > UBA1924 > JAEUIV01. Next base: position 6,956 of record JAGVLZ010000139.1, on the reverse strand, counting down.
GGCCCATCGATGGCGGCGTTGCAGGAGGACGGCGAGTTCATCCTCAAGATGCACCCCTGGATGCGGCGCATGGCCTTCCTGGGGTTGGTGCTCTTTGTCGTCTTCCCCCTCGCGGCGACGGGCAGCGTCGGCGGCGCGATCTTCGGCCGACTGCTTGGCATGTCGCGCAAAGCAACCTTCATCGGCATCTTCATCGGCAGCATCATCGGCAACGGCGTGATGTGGGTCTTCGCGGGAGTGCTCAGCAAGTACATCAACAAGGATCATCCCGGCCTGCTCGTCGGCGGCATCGTGGTGATCGTCGCTCTCATCTTGCTCCTGAACTGGCGGTACCGCGTGATGAAGCGGAGGGACCGCGCCAAGGGCATCCTGCTGCCATCCGACACGCACGGGCCGTGATCTTCACCGCCTCTTCGACAACTTCGCGTGCCTTGGGCAGGAGACGAGGTGGTCGTTCACCATCCCTACGGCCTGCATGAAGGCGTAGCAGATCGTCGTGCCCACGAATCGGAAGCCGCGTTTCTTCAGGTCTTTCGACATCGCGTCGGAGATGGGGCTCGATGCGGGCACATCGCGCCGCGCACGGGGCCGGTTGTCGATCGGCGTATCGCCGACGAATCCCCAGATGTATCGCGCGAAGCCCCCCTCGCCCCCGAACTCGCGTTGAACCTTGAGGAACGCCCGCGCGTTGGTGACGGCCGACTCGACCTTGAGCCGGTTGCGGACGATCCCGGCATCCTGAAGCAACGACTTCACCTTGGCTGCATCAAATCGCGCCACGCGCGCGGGATCGAACCCGGCGAAGACCTTGCGATACCGCTCGCGCTTCTTGAGGATCGTGTCCCAACTCAGCCCCGCCTGCGCCCCCTCGAGAATCAGAAACTCGAAGAGCGTGCGATCGTCGCGCACCGGCACCCCCCACTCGTGGTCGTGGTAGGCGATCAAAAGGTCATTGCCGGCCCAGGGGCATCGAGGCATGTCCGAGAACGTACCAACGAGTGATCGGGCTCGCCCGCCGCCCACACACCGGTGAAGGGTCCGCGAGAATCGCCCGAAGGAGTGGGTAACCCCGCTGGAGCCACGGATTCATGGAGAGCCGTCCCGAAACCCTGCTGGTGCGTCAGCACGAGCGCGTCAAGTGCAATCTGCGCGTGCAGGTCTCGGCCGCGCCGGAGCACGCGGGCCAGGTCCGCCTTGCACGGACGCTGGGGGATGGAAGCCGGATCGTCAGCGCGACCGTGACGGATTGCAGCCCCGGGGGATTGGGGATCGACTCGTCGGTCTACTTTCCCAAGTCCGCCCGCCTGAACATCCGAGTCTTCGTTTCGCCGCCTGACCAATCGGCCGAAACTGTCGTGTACGAAGGGATCATGCGCGTCCAGCGAGCATCGATGTTCGGGCACGAACCCTCGTATTACCTCGGCACGTCGTTCACCGAACCGCCGTCGCAAGACCAAGTTGCCTCGCTGATGGAGCAGGCGAGGCGCCATCCCGCCGCCGAAAGAGCCGGGAAGGGGGACGCGGTTGCTTGACCACGAAGACTTTGTGATCGCGGCGCTGCTGGAATCCGGGCGTGTCGCCGCCGAAGCCGTCGAGTCCGCCCGCCGAGCAGCGTCCGACGATGGCATCTCCGTGACCGAAGCGCTCATCGCACGGGGGGTGATCGATCCGCGGGGCCTGGCGATCGCGCGCGCCGAGACGTGCGAGTGCCCCTTCGTCGATCTGGCCTCTTATGAGATCGACTTCACCAACGCCGCGCTCCTTCACCGCACCACCGCCGACGCCATCATCGCCTTCCCGCTCTTTGTGTTCCCCGAACTCGTCACGGTCGGCATGGCCAACCCGCTCGATCTCAAGGCGGTGGACCAACTGCGGTGCCTCATCAAGGCCGAAATCGAGCCCGTGCTGTGCGAGCCGGGGACGCTGCGGGCATTGATCGAGCGAGCCTACGCGCTCACGAGCCCCCGCACCGATGCCGATTCCGCGGCGCCGATCGAAGCCACGAGTTCGTTGACGACGGGCAAGGAACCGATTGTCGCCGCCGTGAACCAGATCATCGCCCAGGCGATCGAGCGCGGCGCCTCGGACATCCACATCGGCCCCGACGAGCACGACCTGCACCTGCGGTATCGGATCGACGGCACGCTCCACGAGCAGCAGGGGCCGGGGCTTTCCGCACACTCCGGCTTGGTACGCCGCCTCAAAATCATGGCCAATCTTGACCTCACGCAGACCCGCCGCCCGCAGGACGGAAAGGTCCGCTTTGTTCACGCGGGGCGCGCCGTTGACATCCGCCTCTCGATCATCCCCACGGTCTGCGGCGAGAACGCCGTCATGCGCCTGCTCACCCCGAGCGCCGCGATCCGAGGCTTCGACGAACTGGGACTCTCCGCCGAGCACGCCGCCGCCGTCGAACGCGCCATGGGCAGCCCGCACGGGATGGTCCTCGTCACCGGACCCACCGGCTCGGGAAAGACCACGACCGTCTACACCGGACTCAAGAAACTCAACACCGCCGACCGCAACATCATGACCATCGAGGACCCCGTTGAGATCCGCATGCCGCTGATTCGGCAGGTTCAGGTGAACACGGAGATCGGAATGACCTTCGCCGGAGCGCTCCGATCCATCCTGAGGCAGGACCCCGATGTGGTCTTCGTGGGCGAGATCCGCGACGAGGAGACCGCGCGCATCGCCGTGCAGTCGGCCCTCACGGGCCACCTCGTCCTCTCCACCCTGCACACGAACGACGCCTGCGGGTCGATCCCGCGCCTGCGTGACTTCAACTGCCCCCCTTTCGCGATCAACGCCTCGCTCCTGTGCGTCATCGCTCAGCGCCTGGTGAAACGCGTCTGCCCCGACTGCGCCCGCACCGCCCGACCGGACCCGTCCATCGCCGCCCTCTTCGGGGTCTCCCCTGATGAGCCGGGATTCGTGCGCGGCGAGGGCTGCGCCAAATGCAACCGCTCGGGGTACAAGGGGCGCGTCGGCGTGTACGAGGTGCTCGAGATGAACCCCACCGTCCAGCGCGCCGTCGAGGCGGGGGGCGAGGCCAAACGCGTCCGCGCCGCCGCCACGTCGACCGGGATGAAACTCATGTCCCACGACGGATTGGCCAAGGCACGCATGGGCCTGACAACGCTCGAAGAAATTGCTCGCGTCGTGGCGATCCACGCGGTCGAGATCGAGGAGGAGTCGCCGGCCGCGTCACCGCGAATCGGCTCCGACGGCGCCGCGATGAGGGCCGCCGCATGAGCGCGCTCGCCTTTCGTTACAAGGCCCTCGACAAGGCCGGGCTGAGCCGAGTCGGCTCGCTCAACGCCGCCACATCCCAGGAGGCCTTCCGGCGCATCAGCGCTTTGGGCATGACCCCCATCACGATCGCGGAGGACCGCCATGCACGCCGGCGGCGAGGCCCGCGCATCAAACCCACGGACATCTCACATTTCACCCAGCAGTTGAGTGTCCTGGTCAACGCACGCATCCCGCTGAGCGAGGCGCTTGTCAGCATCGCCGAGCAGGAACGCAATGCAGCGCTCCGACAGGTCATCTCCGACATTGCCGTGCGCATCGAATCCGGGGAGCCGCTGGCCGCCGCGATCTCGGCTCACGTCGAGGTGTTCGGCGATGTCTATATCCAGACCGTCTCCGCCGCCGAGCAATCGGGAAACCTCATCAAGATCCTCGATCACCTCGCCGAGATGCTCGAGAAGAACGCCGAGATGAGCCGCCAGTGGCGCGGCGCTTTCATGTACCCCGCGTGCGTCGTCGTCGTGCTCGCCCTCGCGGTCGCCTTCCTCGTCGGATTCGTCATCCCGAAGTTCGCCGGGATCTTCGAGTCGCGCGGCGTGGCCCTGCCCATGATTACCCAGGTCCTCATGAGCACCGGCCAATCCATGCAGAACTATTGGTGGGTCTGGGTGACCGCGGTCGCGGCCCTCACCCTCGGCGCACGCGCCGCATGGAGGATGCCCGGCGGCCGGGACCGAATCGACCGTCTGCTGCACAAGATCCCCCTCCTCAAGACCATGCTGATCGGCACCTCCATGAGCCGGTTCGCGCGCATCCTCGGGCTGACGCTCGGCTCGGGGCTCCCGCTCATCGACTGCCTGTCCCTCTCCGCACGCGCCACCTCCAGAGGGCTGATGAGCGACGATGTCAGCACCATCCTGACGCAGGTCGCACGCGGCGCGAAGATGTCGGAGGCGTTCGGCGACTGCACCTACCTCACCCCGTTCGCGAAACGAATGCTCGCCGTGGGCGAGGAATCGGCCGAACTCACACGCATGTGCGGCGTGGTCTGCCGCCACTACGACCAGGAGACCGCGTACCTCTCCAAAACGCTCGCCACGGTTATCGAACCCATCCTCGTGGTGGGGATCGCGCTGGTCGTGCTGGTTGTAGCGCTCTCGATCTTCCTTCCGATGTGGGACATGGTGAACCTCATCCAGTGAACGGCTGATACATGTTTGGTGGAGCGGCACCGGTTTCGGGGCGGTGCGATCGAACCTGAACTCCAGAGACAAAGGATCAAGTATGTCGATTTCATGCCGTCGCAGCGTTCATAACTTCCGGGCCTTCACCCTCATCGAACTCATCGCGGTGATGATCGTCCTGGCGATCCTCGCGGGCGTCGCCGTGCCGCGGTACATCGACTACACGGATCGAGCGCGAACCGCCGCCCTTCAGGGAACGCTCGGCAACGTCCGCTCCGCCGCCGCGAACTTCTACGCCAACGCCTCCCTGTCCGGCACGCCCGCCTACCCGACCCTCGTCCAGCTCACGACGGCTGGCACAGTCATGCAGGATGCCTTCCCTCAGAATCCATACAACAGTCTGGCCACCGCGAGCGCCGGCACCGCCGCAAACTGGGCCGCCCGACAGGTCGCGGGAAACTTCGGCTGGCGCTACTACGTCAACAACGCCCTCACGCCACCCGCCTACGGCTTCTGGTGCAACAGCAACAACAACACCACCGCAGTGAACCCCGCGGGCGGTTTCTTCACTGCCAGCGCCCTCTGATCCCACGCGCAGCATCGCGGCGACATGAACCAGGCCGCTCCAACCATCCATCCGAATCCTGACGCCCCCCGAGCCAGCGCGCGGGGGGCGTTCACGTTGATCGAACTCGTCGCCGTGATGATCCTCGTCGGAATTCTCGGCATCTCGGCCGCCGTCTCGTTCAACTCGGTGCCCGCCTCGCGACAGGCCGCGGCCGCGAAACAGATTCACCGCGATCTCGCGTTCGCGCGCGAACGATCCATGGCGACCGGCGTTCGGCATTGGGTGGTCTTCTCAATCCCGACCAACTCCTACAGCGTTCTCGCCGAGGACCCCCTCAATCCAGGCCGGGTCAATGCCGCAACCATGACGGACCCAGCCTCGCAGGGGCCCTTCGTTCAGCGCCTGGACCTGAACGAGTTCGTGGGCGTGTCGTTCGACTCCGCCATCTTCGATGCCGGGTCGGAAGTCGGATTCGACTGGCTCGGTGAGCCCCTGAACTCGACCGCGGCGCCCCTGGCCGTGTCGGGCGTCGTGCAGGTGACGGGTGGACATCAGGTGATCGTGCAGACCGGCACGGGGATGGTGACGCATGCCGCGCCATGACCCGCGGGGCTTCACCCTCATCGAGTCGATCATGGCGGTCGTCGTGGTCTCGCTGGTCGTCCCTTCGACTCTGGTGCTGATCCGCGATGCGCAGGTCCGTCGCGCGAGCCCGATCCTCGCCTCGCGCGCAAGCTGGCTCATCACCGAAAAACTCGAGGACATCGCCGCCGACCGCTTCAGCGCCACGCGGGGATGGGCCTATGTCACGGACGGTTCTTACCCGGACGAGAACCCCGTCAACGGCTTCGCCAACTTCAATCGCAGCGTCTCGATCGTCGAGACCGAGGACGACCTCGCCACCCCGGGCACGGGTTACAAACGAGTCACGGCCACCGTCTCCTGGATCGATCCGCGATACGGCAGCGCCTCGCTCAGCCTTTCCACCGTCCTCGCGGACTTCACAACCCCATGATCCCGCCGCACTCCAATACCGCCACGCGACGCGCCAGCCGAGCATTTACGCTTGTCGAGGTCATCGCGTCCATCGTCATCATCGGAACGCTCGGTGGACTCGCCGGGAGCGTCCTCGTCCAGGGGATCGAAGGGTATCGCGGCGTCGCGGTGCAATCGCAACTGCACGCCGATCTCGCGTCGGCGCTGGATCGAGTCGACCGCGCCCTGCGCGAAATTCCCTCGCTGACCGGCGACGGCACGCCCTCCATCAAGTCGGTCACCCCGACGAGCATCGAATGGGACGAAGCCAACGGCGGCGCGAAGGTGCTGCTCGACACCGATTCGCTGCTGATCGGGTTTGGAGGGGGCGACGGCACCGCCATCCTGACCGGGATGACGGGGATGACCATCCAGTGTTACGACGAGAGCAACGCCGCACTTGCCGCCACGCTCGACGCATCCGGCGCGGCGGCGATTCGTCGCGTTGAGTTCTCGATCACCGCGTCGCGCGAGGGGTTGAGCGACACGCTGCGGACGCGCGTCTTCCTCCGGTGCACCATGCAGGAAGGCGCGCCGTGATGATGACGCCGGCTCGCCGAGAACGTCGCCGGGGAACCGCGGTCGTCGCGATGCTCGTCGTGCTCGCCATGCTCCAGATCATGGTCGCCGCCATTGTGCTGTCCGGCGCGCGGTCCGATGCGTTGACGGTGCTGCGCCTCGATACCGCCCGAGCGTTCTACGCCGCGGAGGCCGGCGCCGGGATGGCGGTACGCGAGGTCATGCTCGACCAGGACATCGATTCGGACGGCGTGATCGGCTCGATCTCCAACGACGGCAACCCATCCAACGACCCGGCGCTCGGGATCGCACGCATCACCGCCACGGCCTCGAGCGCCGCTGGCGTAACCACCATCACGGTCACCGGCCGTGCGGGTCAGGCCGCCAGATCGGAAGAG
>JAGVLZ010000274.1 GCA_020054055.1 Phycisphaerales bacterium | reverse complement strand
GGGCAGCGCCGCAGGCGCTGAACCGGCCTCCTGACGAGCCGTTGCCGCGACGCAGAGGGACAACACAGTCGCCGCACCCCACACTGCGAGGTGACGAGACTCGAAACGGACCCCACCGCCGCTCCAGGTCTTGTGTTTCACGCCCGCCAACTTACCGGAGTGGGTTTCGGTTGGTCAAAAACGGTGACCACCCGGGGTGGAATGGGGAATCGACAGTAGATGGTATTTTGGCGTTGACTGCCGCACGCCCGCAATGTACGCCTGTGGGTAGGATTTGATCGGTTTGTCATCGGAGGCCATGCCTTGTCTGGACCCCCCCCCGCTGAAGCCGGCGTGAACGGCGCGACCGCGGCCAAGCCCGCCGAGACCGGGGCGCAGCGCGCCTACAAAGCGGGGATCAACTATTTTCTCGGGCCTTTGCTCCCCTTGCTGAACGACGAGGGGGTCTCCGAGGTGATGATTAATGGGCACGAGCACATCTACGCCGAGAAGGGCGGGAAAGTGCAGCGCGTCGACGCACGCTTCGAGAGCGAGGAGGCGCTTCGCTCCGCGGCCAACAATATCGCGCAGTTCGTCGGCAAAACCATCACCGACAAGGAGCCGATCCTCGATGGTCGGTTGCCTGACGGCTCCCGAATCTGCATCATCCTCGGGCCGATTTCCGGGGCCGGAACGTCGGTCAACATCCGCCGGTTCAGTCGGTCGGCCGTCACGCCGGACTTCCTGCTCAAGCGCAACGCGGTCACCCCCGAGGCGCTCGAGTTTCTGACGATCGCGGTCGAGGCCGCGCTGAACATCGTCGTCAGCGGCGGCACCGGCTCGGGCAAAACCACACTGCTGAATATTCTTTCGACCGCGATCGCGGACTCGGATCGCATCGTGGTGATCGAGGACACCCGCGAACTCCAGATCCAGAAGGAGCACGTTGTCCAGTTGGAGGCAAGGCCCGCCGATCCGTATGGCAAGGGTGCGATCACTGTGCGGGATTTGTTCGTATCTTCATTGCGCATGAGGCCCGACCGGATCGTGGTGGGCGAAGTTCGGCGTGGAGAGGCGCTCGACATGGTGCAGGCGATGACCTCGGGGCACCGCGGATCGCTCGCGACCCTCCACGCGGACAATCCTTCCCAGGCCTGCGGCCGACTCGAAACGATGTGCCTGATGGCGGACCTCGGCCTGCCGATCATCTCCCTGCGAAGACAGATCGCCCTCGCGGTGGACCTCTTCGTGCAGACGTCGCGGCTACACAGCGGTCGGCGACTGGTCACGCACATCAGCGAGGTCGACCTCGATGAAAAGGCTGGAATTTACCAGATTCGAGACATATTCAACCTGGATACCTCGGGGCCCGAGCCGACGATGAAGTGGACCGGCGAGCGGCCAACGGTCGCGCGTGACATGGGTTGGCTGGGGCTGACCGACCGGATCAAGTTGACCAAGCACATCTTCGAGGCGAAGCCAGGGAGCAAGGACGATGCGCCGAAATCCCACTGAAATCCATCATGATGATCATGGTCAGTTGTCGGTCGAGTATGTGCTTGGCCTTTTGGGGTTCGTTATCCCCATGTTCGCCGTGGCGCCGTTCGTGACCTCCCAGATCTACCTTTACTTTTACCAAATCGCCGGGCTGCTGGCCCTTCCCTTTGCCTAAAACGTATAGTATCATTCACGTTGCCCACGGATGCGGGCGCGGGTTCTGCGTTCCGCGGCATTAGAAAACGGAGATGAAAACCATGCTCAGCAAAGTGCGTTCGTTCTTCGTCGATCTTCACGAGGACGAAACGGGTCCGACCACGATCGAGTGGATTCTGCTCATCATCGTCGCGATCATCGTTCTGATCGGCATCGTCTTCTTCGCCCGGGCCATGCAGACCAAGGCCGAGGGCATGGAAGGCGAAGTCACCGATACGACCGACGAAGCCCCGGCTGCTCCCTGAGCCGAATCGGGCTGAGGCTTCTTTCAGGTATTCGAGCAGTCCATGCCGGCCTGCTCGGCGGTTCTTCCTCGTCGTCTGATTTGATCCCGGTTTCCGTCGCTCCCCCCGGCGTCGGGCTCCACGCGCAGCGCCCCGCCCTTGCGGCGCTTCAAGTGAGGCTCAGTTGTGAGTGGAAAGCAGGCAGCCGCGGTCGTCGAAGCGATTGAGGAGCCCCCGCCGGGCGGGCCGGCTTTTTCATCGACCCAGCAAGCCGGCGTTCTCATCGACACCGCGAGCGCGCCCGAAAGAGCCTGGCCCTGGTGGGTCGCAGGACTCGGACTCGCGGCAACGATCGCGTCGCTCATCCAGATTTTGGCCGACCGACGCGAGCAGGGGGTCTTCGTTCTTGTTTCCTGTTACGTCGTGTGCATCGCAGCGGCGTGGATCGACGCGGCGATGCGCAAGGTGCCGAACCTGCTGACGTATCCGGCGCTTCTGTTCGGGCTTGCGGTCAACTGCGTTCTCGTCCCGATTCTGACGTGGTTCGGGGCGACCACGCCGCTGGCGTGGCTGGGTTCTCCCGGCCCGAGCCAGTCCGGGTGGGGCTTCATGCTCTGCGCCGGGTTCGGCATCATCAGTTTCATGTCGCGCGGCCTCGGGGGCGGGGATGTCAAACTCCTCGCGGCGGTGGGGGCCATCATCGGGCTCTCGGCCGTGATCCCGGTACTCTTCAACACGCTGGTCATTGCCGCGGTGGTGGGGATTCTCAACTGGGCGCTGCGTGGCGAGTTGGTCTCGCGCATCCAGATCGTCACGCTGGGGTTGCTCCAGTTCGCCGCGACGCGCCGGGGGATCGCCAAGGTGTATCCGTTCCAGCCGCGAGAGGCTCCGTTCTGTCTGTCGCTCCTGCTCGGGCTCATCACGTCGCAGTTTTTCGCGGTTCACGAGGTCATTCTTAGGCTGATGCGAGCATGACACGCGCTCCCGGCAAATCCTGGCTGATGGTCGCGGGGCTGCTGACGCTGCTCTCGATCGTGTGTCTGTACGGCATGCGCTTCGGCGGAGCCGCGGCGCTTCGCATGGGATGGATCGGGCCCACCGCGACCGACGGCGCCCTGTTCCTTTTCGGCATCGCCGCGATCGGCTGCGGCGCGGCGGTCGGGGGACTGCTGCTGGACCGCGCGTTCGCACGCATCCAGCGCCCGGCCCGCGCCCTCGGCTGCGAGCAAGGGGTCGTCCTCGTCGAACTCGTGTTGATCCTGCCCTTTCTTATGCTCATCGCGGGGACGATCGTTCAACTCATGCTCATCCTCAACGCGGCGGTTGTCGTGAACTACGCCGCCGTCGCGGCGTCGCGCGTCGCGGTGGTGGCCTATGAACGCGACGGCTTCAGCGCCGACCAGGTGGCGTCCGCCGAACTCGAGCGCGACCTCTTCGAGACGGCGGTGATGGTGACGGCGACGATCGCTCCGGCCTCAGGACAAGGGACTTTCCTGGCGCAGG
>JAGVLZ010000037.1 GCA_020054055.1 Phycisphaerales bacterium | reverse complement strand
GCTCGGGACGACCCTGGAGAAGATCAGAAAGGTCGCGTAGAGTGAACCAGACAATCGGCCGCCGTCCTGCGGTCTCAACTATGGGTGGGACAAGTTCCGGGAGGGGAGCAAGCAAGCCATTCGGCGTCCCCGAGCGATCATTCAGACTTCGAGTACTTCGTCGCCGTATTCACCCTTGGATATAGTAAGAATTGCAGCCTCATCTGGATATCGGGTGAAGTACTGGTGACAAGGTCGTGAGCTGTGAACCAATGGCTCCAAAAGTTGCGAGGAATAGTCCCATCCCTCCGATGAGCGCCGCCATTCAAACGCTGGCCTTTCCGATCCTCCGATACGGCGGAGACCCTGAGCGCTCTTTTCGGATGAACCGAACAGGGGTCCAGTACTTATCAATCGAAGAGTAGTTCCTCCGAAAGATAGAACATAGGGCTCCAACTCCAATTCAACTATTGCACCAGGCTGCATGCTGAGTCGCTTGAACAGCCTATGCAGGCAATCAAAATCGGCTTGATCCGACCCAAAGATCATAATCCTTGGTCCATCAGACGCGTCATAGTAAGTCAGGCGGAGTGAAGTGTTAGGTTCAATCATTACTTCGCCATCAGATAGGCAGCGTAGGGACGTTTTGCCACGGAGAGTTCCATTGATCCCACGGATTGTAATCCCAATGAGGTGTATCATGGAAGCCATCAGGCGCATGGAATCGCCACTCGCCGCCGTTCGGATCCCACAAATGCCAATCGCTACCGGAGTCACCTGAAGGGGGTCCCCACTCCCAACCATCTGGCAAGGAATCCGTCAATCCATCTGCGGCAAGCGCTCTGCCTGCCACCATGCATCCGGCAACCCCCGCACCAACCGCGATGGGAACACCGATTCCCCAAGCATACATCTCGCTGTCGCTCATGTTGACCAAATGGTCTTCGGAGAAGATTCGTTGCCAGAAATTGCGCGCGATGAAATCGTTCACGTCATCAATCGGATTCCGCCCACTGGGATCGATCAACGCAAGCGGGTTGGCCCCAGCGTATAGGTAGCAGTTTGCGCCCCCCATCAATCCGATCGGATCCCGCTGCACAAACCTCCCAAGGTTTGGCTGGTACCAGCGTTCGCCGAGGTGCAGCAGCACGATGGGCGCGGTCCCCATCGCACCGTCGAGCGTGAGCAGCCCTTCTTCGTACCCCCACTCGCCTGCATAGCGGTAGCGCGTGCCGACGAGCGTCGGTGTGCCAACCAACTCACCGAACGCGGTGTATACCGCACGACCGTCTACATCTTCCGCGTCGTCGGTAGCCACGACAGCCGAGCCGATCAGGTCGCCATGCAAATACAGTTCATCGCCACCGACCTCGCGCTCGACGGTGGGGTCGTATTCACGCGTCACCGCGAAGGTCATGTCGTCCGCGTGCTCGTACTCCGCGTCTGCGAATGGCGCTGATCCGCTGTATTCCACCCACTGACCCAGCGGGCTCGCCAGCGGCACGATGCTCGGCAGTTCAGCCTCGTCGATCGCGCGCATCATGTACCGCTGGCGCGCATCGTTGTTGTCGTAGCGGAACTCGACTGCTCGATCCCTGACGTAGGTCTTCGGGTCCGGCAAGCCCGCATCCTTCCCCTCGGTGATCAGCTCCCACGAATCCCAGAGCGCGATCACCAGTCGTCCCTGCACATCGTAGTACATCGCCAGGTCGCGGTACACCGCGCTCGAGTAATCCTTCACGGTGATGTTACTCGCATGGCCAGTGCGGTAGTAGGTGTAAGCCACTTCGCGCGTCTCGACCCAATCCCCGCCGCGGAGCGATTCGACGAAGGTCTCTTCAACGTACTTCATCAGCCGGTTGTTGTGCGTCTCGAAGCCCTCCGGGCAGTTGGCCGGGTCGGTCACGTCGTACAGATACCGCACACGCTCGGCGGGGGAAGCAAGATTGTCGGTCTTCGTCAGCCGGTTCCCCAACTGGTCATAGGTGTAGGAGAAGTCGTAGTCGTCACTGCCGACGGAGTCACGCTCCTCGCGAATCAAACGGCCGCGGAGGTCATAGGTGAAGTCCACCGTGGCGTACGGCGGGTCCTTGGGATCGGCGCTTGTGTATTCCTCGCGTTGCTCGACGAGGTTGTTGATCGTCCACTCGTAGTGGACGCGCGCCAGTTGATCCTCGCCGGCCCCCACGGACTGCACATGCTGGATGTCAGTGATGCGGTCGGCCTCGTCGTAGAAGTAGAAGGTCACGGCGCCGTTCGCGGCCACCGACGCCTCGAGCCGCCCCGCCACGTCGTAGAAGTTCTCGGCGAGAACGATCGTGCTCTTGCCGTCCGGTCGGCTGACCGAGATCACGCGCCCCGCGTGGTCATACTCATAGTTCGTCTCGCGCTCGTCGGAGCCGATCATCGTCAGTATGTTCCCCGCCTCGTCGTACACGGGGAACTGGAACGTCCGCGTCGAGCAGAACCCCATCTCGTAGGACTTGATCGCCTTGCTCGTCAGCCGCCGGAAGGGGTCGTCGTACTCGAACGTCGTCGTCCGCGTGCTGCGCGGCTCCATCGACGCCCCGACACAGGACTCGATCGGCGCATCCGCCGTGCAACTGTCCCAACTCAACGGGCGGCCGACGGGATCGCGGAGATCGGTCGCGACGCGATCGGAGTTGGCACCACAGTCCGTGATCGTGTTGATCAGCGGAGAGGGGATGGTGTTTTCGACTGCCAGTCGCGGCGAAGTGTAGGGGAGAGATGAGCCGCGAAGGAAATCGTCTACCACTAGGCATCCAGCATTTTCACCTTGTTCGTCGCTTGCACCTCCGCCGCTGGTCTGGGTGCCAGTCATGCTGCTGCTGGAAATAACGCCTTCCATCCAGTTCCCTTCGCTCTCACCACCGAAGTTCTGGTCGTTGCCGTTGTTGACGATGGTTGACAGGCCGCGTGACGGCCGCATTGCAGGCGCCGCCCCCTCGGTCATGTCGGTGAAGAATGTCAGCGCCGCTCCCGGGCCATCCGAATAGTTCCAGGCTGTCTGCACGCCGTTCGCGTCCGTCACGGTCGAGATCAGTCCATAATGAGTGGCGACGGCATCTTTCCCCACGCAATCTCCGTCTTCGTCACTATAGGTCAGGATCGTTTCGGCGGTAGCACCCATTTCCTCCGCCGGCTGCTCGGTGATCGTCGTCACCTTGATCGGATCGACGCCGCTCTCGTACTCAAAGCCCGTCGTCCACCCGGCCGGATCCTCTACTTCCGTTAGGCGGTACAAGTTCGCGGGACCGACCGGACCCGCGTAGGTCATGGTGGTCACCTGAGGAGTTGAGAGCGGGGTTGTAATGCTGGTCGGGTTGCCAATGTCCCCGTATGTGGTGTCCCAGTCGCGTTCAAGGGGATCGGTGTACGTCGTCACGTTGTTGTCGATGTCGTAGTCGTAGAAGTGCTGTGCGAAGGTCACCGGTTCGACCAGCGTCATGAGGCGTTTGTTGTCGTCGTAGGCACGGCTCCACTCGAAGCCGCGCGGGTCCGTGTAGTAGGACCACGAGGCGGGTTCGACGCCGCGTTTCTCCTCGCCGGGCGGCGTAACCGAAAACTCGGCTAGGCACTTCACGCTGATCGACGGCACGCAGAACACGAATGATTGCGTGATGTCGGGCTCCTTGGAGAACTCCTCGTGTGGATGCTGGAAGGCCGTATCGATCGTGCCATCCCCACCCTGGTAGGAATAACTCCAACTCAGCCCATCACGTTCAAGGATGTTCTGGAGCGTGCCGTCGGAGTTGTAGCGGAAGGAGATCGTGTTGATCTGCAGATCGCAAGGCGGAGCCGTTGTAATTCCAGCAACACGGTCCGGCACAATGAACCAGTTGAACCAGCTGGTGCTCTCGATCTCGTCTTCCTTGTAGTTGCACGTCTCGCTCAGGCCGTAGCCGCAATGAACCTGCGACTCGCAGCTGTCCTCGTACGGATCACCCGGATTGGTCCACGGGTCCCACTCGCGTTCGCCGTAGGCGAAGTAGTACTTCCGCGTGTTCGTGAAGCCGCTGGCGATCACATAAAGCGGCTTGCCGGAGGCGTGCATCTGGATGTAGAACGCGTCGTATGTCGGGCACCCCTGCGGGCTGATGGTGATGTGGTCCCCGCTCCGAGCGATGACCGTCGACGCCCCGGCTGACGTGATCTCTTCGATCAACTTCCCGGTGTTGTCAAACACTCGTTGTGATTGATCGGGGCGCGTCAGCACCCATCCCTCGGTGTTGTCGCCGTCAAGAAAATCAAACACGCCAGGGGTCTTGCACTGGTATGTCCCGCTGATCAACTGGAACTTGTTCCGGGTGCCGTCGTCCTCGATGACTTCCGCCCAGGTCTGCGTCGGGATTCCGGCAACCGTGTAGTGGCGCACCGATCCGCTGTAGCTGGTGGACCAGCCCTTGCCCGGGCTGATCAGGCCGGGCCAGGCCGCGGGGGAACTCTGAGTTGCCAGGAGACTCGAGTAGTAGAGGTTGAACTCGAAGTGGAACATCCGGTCGTCCCATGACGTGACCGGGATCACCGTGGTCATCGTGCCCGAACGCAGGTTGACGATGCTGTGCGGCGAAACCGCCACGCCGCCTTCCCACGCGCGTGGAAGGCCGATGTCACCGATGGGGATCGACCCGCCCCGCGTTTTGGGCCGAGCGACATGTTGCACGCTTTGTGGGGCTGCGCCCGAAGCAAGCGGCGCGCTCGCCGACTGCGCCCACGCGATCTGGTCGATACCGAGGATAAGCGTTCCCCAGCCCGTGAGAACACAGGCGTAGGCGATCGCGGCCAACAGCACGAGTGACTTGGGAATTCGCACGATGCGGCTCCTTCGTGAAAAGAAGGGCAACACATCCACCCGGAAATGGCCGATGCCGCGTCGGGACGGAGCGCCGATGGTGCAGATTAGCACAAAGCAGGTCGCGTGTTGCGATGAACATGAGATTGCCCCTCGCGTAGTTGAGACTTGAGGTTGCCCTGGGTGTTCCCGGGCGGCAGGATGGCGGCTCCAAGGGTGGCCGGTCGTTAGACGCGACCGG